>JAQTRT010000081.1 GCA_028711675.1 bacterium
TGTCAAACAAGCCAAGCGCGTATTACTGGAACCAGTCATGTCTCTCGAAGTGGTTTGCCCGGAGAATTTTATGGGTGATATCATCGGTGATCTGAATGCACGAAGATGCAAGATCATCGGGCTGAACCAGGGATATAACCAGAATAAGCTCATCGAAGCACAGGCCCCGCTGGGAGAAATGTTCGGCTATGCCACGGACCTGAGGTCCCTCAGCCAGGGCCGTGCCACATATACAATGCAGTTCGCACACTATGATGAAGTCCCCCGCAACTTACTGGAAAAAATAATAGGAAAAGTTGCATAAATATAGATGATCATTAATTAATCAAGGAGGAATTTTAAAATGGCAAAAGAAAAATTTGTAAGAAACAAACCTCATGTAAATATCGGAACGATCGGTCACGTTGACCACGGAAAAACAACGCTAACAGCCGCCATCACCAAGGTGCTGGAAAAACAAGGTTTGGCCAAGTATATCTCTTATGATGAAGTGGCAAAAGCCTCTGAATCACAGGGGAGACGTGATGAGACTAAGATCCTGACGATTGCGGTAAGTCATGTGGAATATACCACGAAGAACAGGCATTATGCCCATATCGACTGCCCCGGTCATGCTGATTATGTAAAGAACATGATCACCGGTTCTGCCCAGATGGACGGTGCCATTCTTGTCGTTTCAGCTGTGGACGGCGCTATGCCCCAGACAAGAGAGCATATCATCCTGGCCAGACAGGTTGGCGTACCGGCCATCGTTGTTTTTATCAACAAGGTTGACCTGGTCGATGATCCTGAACTGATCGACATCGTTGAAATGGAAGTAAAGGATCTTTTAAAGGCCTACGGCTTCCCCAGCAACGATATCCCCTTTATCAGAGGCAGCGCTTTAAAGGCTATCCAGGCAGCCGACGTCAATGATGAATGGGCCAAGAAGATCCTTGAGTTAATGGATGCTTGCGATAAGTTCATCCCTGAGCCAAAAAGAGATATTGATAAACCCTTTCTTATGCCTGTGGAAGACGTTTTCACCATTACCGGCCGCGGTACAGTGGCTACCGGTAAAGTGGACAGAGGCAAAGTTAAAGTGGGTGACAATCTGGAACTGGTCGGATTATCCAAGGAGATCAAGAAAACCGTCGCGACCGGCGTGGAAATGTTCAGGAAATCCATGGATGAAGGGATTGCCGGCGATAATATCGGTGTGCTGTTAAGAGGCATCGAGAAAACCGACGTGGAAAGAGGAATGGTCCTGGCTAAACCCGGAAGCATTACACCCCATACCAAATTCACGGCAAAGATCTATGTTCTGAAAAAAGAGGAAGGCGGACGCCATACACCGTTCTTCCAGGGATACAGGCCCCAGTTTTATTTCCGGACCACAGACGTCACAGGCTCGATCCAGATGCCCGAAGGCGTGGAAATGATCATGCCTGGTGACAGTGTGGACCTGACCGCTGAATTAATCTCGCCTATCGCCATGGAAGAAAACCTCAAGTTCGCAGTTCGTGAAGGCGGAAAGACAGTGGGATCCGGGGTCGTTGATAAAATCTTAGAGTAAAGAAAAGAGAAAAGTAGGAAAAACTAAAATGGTGCAGGAACAAATAAAAAATCGAATACGGATAAAACTGAAAGCGTATGACCATCGGCTGATTGACAAATCGACCAAGGATATCGTGAACACCGTGAAACGGACAGGAGGAGAAATATCCGGACCTATTCCGTTACCAACCAAGATATACAAGTATACCGTACTTCGTTCCCCCCATGTGAACAAGAAATCGCGGGAACAGTTCGAGATAAGGACACATAAGCGGTTAATCGATATCCTGAAGCCGACCCCTGAGACCATCGATGCCCTGATGAAACTGGAACTCCCTGCCGGTGTTTATGTTGAAATAAAACAATGAGGATCAATTGATTATGGAAACGAAAGTAGGTATCATCGGTGAAAAATTGGGAATGTCCCAGTTTTTTGATAAAGATGAGAATCTTGTTCCTGTGACTGTTATTCAAGCCTATGAAGGAACTATTATCCAGGTAAAAACAAATGAAAAAGACGGATATCAAGCTATCCGTGTGGCTTTTCATGAAGTGGCTGCAAAAAAGCTGAACAAGCCTGAAGAAGGCGTGTTTAAAAAATTAAAGTTGAAACCCCATAAGATCGTGAAGGAATTCAGATTGGACAAGATCGAAACCTTTAAAATCGGCGATAAGATCATGCTCACCCAATTCAGCGAAGGGGATATCATCGATGTTATCGGCGTGAGCAAAGGGAAGGGTTTTCAGGGTGTTGTCAAACGGTATGGTTTTAAAGGCGGACCTAAAACAAGAGGACAGTCCGACCGGTGGCGGGCTCCTGGTGCAGCAGGTTCCGGTACTTCACCGGGACATGTCTGGAAAGGGAAAAAGATGCCAGGCCGCATGGGTTCTGACAGGATAACGATCCAGCGTCTGAGAATAGCCGGTGTGGATAAGGAAAAAGGCCTGATCCTCATCAAAGGAGCTGTTCCAGGCAGAAAGAACAGCATCCTGGTCATAAAGGAATCGGTAAAAAAGGTTAAATGAGATGAAACAGCAAATCTTGAATTTTAAAAAGGAAAAAGTGAGCGAGATTACCTTGAATGAAGATCTGAGCAGTCCGGATGTGAAATTGGGAAGCTTGTACTATAAAGTCATGAGTGAGAATGCCAATATTCACCAAGGGACTGTATTCAAGAAAAGCAGAGCTTTGGTCAGCGGAGGAGGAAGGAAACCTTACCAGCAGAAACATACAGGACGCGCCCGGCAGGGGTCTATCCGTGCTCCTCATTACAAAGGCGGCGGCCGTGCTTTCGGTAACCAGAGAAAGAACTATAAATTTCAGCTTCCCGTTGAAGTAAAACGGAACAGCCGCCTGGCCTTGTTCAATTTAAAATTCAAGCAGGATCTGGTTTCCATCATTGAGGATTTTAAAACTGATTCAGTGAAAGTTAAGGACTTTATCAAACAGTTTAAAAATCTGATTAATTTCAAAGAGGATAATATCCTTATTGTTCTGGATGTTCCTGGTAATCTGAAGAAAGCTGTGCGCAATATCCCTACGGTAAAATTGATGTCCGTCAAACGGATAAAGGTCATTGATCTGCTGAGCGACCATAAGATCTTCATGACAAAAAGCGCTGCAGAATATTTGAATAAACTATAGGATTTAATTCATATGATGAAAGAAATAGAAACCATTATCATCCGGCCTATCATTACGGAAAAATGCACCGATCTCAGGGAAAAACAGAATATTTACAGTTTTGAAGTTTTAAAAAATGTCACGAAACATGAGATCATGCATGCCATTGAAAAAATGTACGGCGTCACTGTGGAAAGAGTAAACCTGGTCAATACCAAGGGAAAAGTGAAGACTAAAAGGTTCATTGAAGGGAAACGGCCTGATATAAAGAAAGCATATGTTAAAATTAAAAAAGGGGACAAAATACAGATTTTTGAAGGTGTATAAACTATGGGTGTAAAAACATTTAAACCGGTCACACAGACCTTACGTTATAAAACTGTCAATGACTTCAAGGAATTGACGACCGATGAACCGTATAAAGCCCTTACCACCGGTAAAAGGAAACAGGGCGGCCGTAATTCTGAAGGACGCATCACATGCCGTCATAAGGGAGGCGGACACCGGAAATTGTTCCGCATCATTGATTTTAGGCGGGATAAAAAAAATGTGGAAGGAAGGGTTCTGACCATCGAGTATGATCCTAACCGGACCTCGTATATCTCCCTTATCCTGTATAAGGACGGTGAGAGAAGATATATTCTGGCTCCCCACGATCTGAAGAAAGGAGATATGATCGTTTCAGGGGAGAATGTCCCGATAAAAGTAGGGAACTGTTTGCCCTTGAAAGGTATTCCCCTCCAGGTCGATATCCATAATATCGAATTAAAAGCGAGCAAAGGCGGGCAGATCGTTCGTTCCGCAGGCTCCTCTGCTCAGATCGTGGCCAAGGAAGGCGATTATTATCAGGTCAAACTTCCCTCCGGCGAGATCCGTCTTGTTAATAAAGAATGTTACGCCACTATCGGGAGAGTAAGTAATATTGAGAATGAAAATATAGTTATCGGTAAAGCCGGACGTTCACGCTGGAAAGGCATCAGACCGACCGTACGCGGGATGACCATGAATCCTGTCGATCATCCGCATGGCGGCGGTGAAGGCCGTTCCAAAGGTTACAAACAGCCGCAAACACCGTGGGCTATGCCGACCAAAGGATATAAGACCAGGCATAAAAGAAATCGTTCGGATAGATTCATTATTAAGAGGAGAGATAAATAATGGGCAGATCACTAAAAAAAGGTCCCTATGCAGATGCAAAACTCTTAAGGAAAGTGGAACAGTTGAACCAGCAGAACCAGAAAAAAGTGATTAAGACATGGTCCCGGCGATCGACTATTTTCCCGGAGATGGTTGGCCATACTTTCTCCGTGTATAACGGAAGAAAATTTCTCAACGTTTATATTACTGAGGATATGGTAGGATATAAACTGGGTGAATTCGCTTTTACCAGAACCTTTAAACAGCATACACCCAAGACCAAAGCAGCCCAGGCCCCTGCCCGTGCAGGTAAAAAAGGCTAAAAGGAGTATTGGAACGAATGGAGTTAAATGCTGAATTAAATTATTTAAGAGTGTCACCAAGGAAAATGAGACGTCTGATCAACCTGGTGAGACGGAAAGGATTGATCGATTCCATTAACATATTGAAATTCCTGAAGATCGCGAATAAAAAATACCTGATCAAACTTCTGGAATCGATAAAAGCCAATGCAAAAATAAAAAATCCGGATATCAATCTTGATACCTTGAACATCAAGGAGATCGTTGTTCAGGAAGGTCCGCGTTTAAAAAGGGTCATGCCCAGAGCCAGAGGACGGGCTGATGTCATTAAAAAACGGATCTGCCACATCATTGTAAAAGTAAGTGATGAAGGACATACAATAAAAAAAGCCAAGGAGAAAGAATAATTTTATGGGACAAAAAGTCAATCCGATCGGATTAAGGATAAACATAAATAAAAATTGGGATTCCGTATGGTTCGCTAAAAAGGATTATTCGGATAAACTGGTGGAAGACTATAAAATCCGTAATTTTGTCCTTAAAGAGTTCAATAAAAGCAAGGATGCGGCTGTAGCCAAGGTTACGATCGAACGTTTTACGGATAAGATTAATATCAACGTTCATACAGCCAGGCCGGCCATTGTTATCGGCAGAAAAGGGCAGGAGATAGAGAATCTGAAATCCGCTATCAGTAAACTGATTAAAAACGATAAGATCGAGATCAAGATAGTTCAAATAAAAAAACCAGAGTTGGATGCTCAGTTGATCGCTGATAATATTGCCGCACAGATCGAAAAAAGAATGGCCACGAAAAGGACCATGAAACAAGCTATTTCCAATGCCATTCGCAGCGGAGCAAAAGGGATCAAGATCCGCTGCAGCGGAAGGTTGGATGGTTCGGAGATGGCAAGGATAGAAAGTTATAAAGAAGGCCGGATCCCCCTTCAGACTCTCAGGGCTAATATCGATTTTGGCCGTGGTACGGCAGTGACGACCCTGGGCGCGGTCGGGATTAAGGTATGGGTCTATACCGGTGATGCACTTGAAAAGGTTGAAATTTAAACGGAGAGATCGGGAAAAAAGGAGTATTAATGTATGGCTAATTTAATGCCAGCCAAGACGAAATATAGAAAAATGATGAAAGGCCGGAACCGCGGTCAGACCAAGGGCGGTGCTAATATTAATTTCGGCGAGATAGGCTTATTTGCCAAGGAGAACGGCAGACTGACAAGCAATCAGATAGAAGCAGCAAGAATAGCTATTACCAGAAAGATCAAGAAAAGCGGAAGATTGTGGCTCCGAATTTTTCCGGATAAACCCATCACCAAACGTCCTCCTGAAACAAGAATGGGTAAGGGAAAGGGAGATGTCGAACTGTATGTGGCCCCTATCAAGCGCGGCAGGATCATCTTCGAATTGGGCGGTCTGCCCGATGAAGAAGCAAGGGAAGCTTTCCGCCTGGCTTCTTTTAAATTACCGGTAAAAACCGGAATAAAGGTGAGATAATCATGGCAAAAGAATCTATCAAGGATTTAACTCAGCAGGAATTAAAGGATAAGTTAAAGGATTATCAGGGTGAAATACGGAATCTGAATATCCAGCTTGTGACAAACCAGATCGAGAATAAAAAAAGAAAATGGTTAGTGAGAAGGAAGATCGCACAGATAAAAACCATTTTACATGAATATGAATTAGGGATCAGAAAAAATAAAACAATGGAGAAAAAGGAAAAATGAAAGAAGAAAAGAAGGATAAAAGCAAGAAGAAAAAGATCATCGGTAAAGTCATAAAGAAAAGTTCGGATAAGACCATTAAAATAGAGATCCGTATGATTAAATATGATATGGTGTATAAAAAAAGGATCATTCTGTCCAAAAAGTTCCTGGTTCATGATGAAAAGAATGAGGCAAAAGCAGGTGATAAGGTCCTTGTCATCGAGTCCAGGCCATTGAGCAAACTGAAACGCTGGCGGTTGGAAAAGATCGTTGAGAAGGCGAAATAGAGGTTTATTATGGTACAGATAGAATCAAGATTAAATGTGGCGGATAACTCCGGCGCAAAGCTGATAAAGTGTTTTAAAATCCTAGGCGGCCATCATAAAAAATACGGCTTTATCGGTGATATCATTATCGCTTCAGTTAAGGATGCCATGCCCAATACGGCTGTTAAAAAAGGTGATGTTGTCAAGGCTGTCGTTGTCAGGACAAAGAAAGAATTAAGACGAAAAGACGGGACCTATATCCGTTTTGACGACAATGCTGCTGTGCTTATTGATAATACCAATAATCCAAAGGGAACAAGGATTTTTGGTCCGGTCGCCAGGGAGTTACGCGAGAAAAATTTTACCAAGATCATCTCATTGGCCCCAGAGGTCCTATAAAGCGGAGTTTATTCTATGCAGAAAATAAAAAGATTAAGGAAATTCGGTATTAAACGGAATGACATGGTCATGATCCTGTCAGGGCGGGATAAAGAGAAACAAGGGAAGGTCCTGAAAGTCGATTATAAGAAACATGAAATCTCCGTAGAAGGGATGAATGTCTTAAAAAAAGCGGTACGCCCCAGTCAGCAGAATCAAAAGGGCGGGATCATCGAAACTTCATTGCCTCTGCCTTTATCCAAAGTAAAATTGATCTGTCCTAAATGCAGTAAACCCACCAAGATCACCAGGAAAATGGTCAATAACAAGATGGTCCGTGTGTGCAAGAATGAAAAATGCAAAGAAATCATAGATAAAGTTTAATAGGAGAGAAGAATGGTTCCACGTATTAAGGAATTACACCAAAAAACAATTATACCGGAGATGATGAAAAAATATAATTTAAAGAACAAAAACCAGGTTCCTGTTCTGGATAAGATCGTTCTTAATTGCGGTGTAGGTGAAGCCAAAGAAAATCCGAAACTATTAACTGCCGCAGCAGAGGAGCTCTCGATCATTACAGGCCAGAAAGCCGTCATTTTAAAAGCGAAAAAAGCCATATCCAATTTTAAAATAAAAAAAGGCATCCCTATTGCCTGTAAAGTGACCCTTCGCGAGAACAGGATGTGGGAATTTTTTGACCGGTTCGTGAATATCGCCCTGCCGCGCGTCAGGGATTTTAAAGGGGTCAATCCTGATTCTTTTGACCGGTTCAATCACTATACCATCGGTTTGAAGGAACAGATTATTTTCCCCGAGATTGATTATGATAAGGTCGAAAAGATCCACGGGATGGACATTACTTTTGTTGTCAAGAACAATAAAAATAAGGAATGGGTCAGGGAATTCCTGACAATGGCAGGTATGCCGTTCAAGAAATAATTTTATCATAAACAGGAGAAAGGAAAAAAGATGGCAAAAACATCAAGAATCATGAGAAATAACGGACCTTTAAAATATAAGATCCGCCACAGAAATCGGTGCAAGATCTGCGGACGTTCAAGGGCTTATTTAAGAAAATTCGGTATTTGCAGGATATGTTTCAGAGATTTAGCCAGTAAAGGACTGTTGCCCGGTGTAAAAAAATCAAGCTGGTAGGAACGGAGGTTTTATAAAAGAGTTATGAGTATTACAGACCCGATTGCCAATTTATTAACGATCATTAACAATGGGAACAAGGTCAAGAAGGAATATGTGGATGTCCATTCTTCGAAAATCAAAGTGGAATTGGTCCGGATTTTAAAAGAGAATGGATATGTCAGTAATTATAAGATCATACGGGATAACAAACAGAATGTGATCCATATCCTTCTGGCCTATAAGGACGGGACCAGTGTGATCAAGAAATTACACCGGATCAGTAAACCCAGTTTACGGATTTATAAAAAACATGAAGAAATAAAGAGAGTGTTGAACGGATACGGAATGGCCATTGTCTCGACCAGTAAAGGTGTTATGACAGATAAGCAAGCCCGCGAACAAAAGATCGGCGGTGAATTGATCTGTGAAGTGTGGTAAAGGAGATTCATCAATATGTCAAAGATAGGTAAAAAACCGGTCCTGATACCGGAAAAAGTGAATATAGAGATCGATAAGAATTGCGTGACCGTAAAAGGCCCTTTGGGTTCGTTGAAGGAAGAATTTAAGGATGTTATTAAAATTGAAATAGCGGATAATAAGATCCTGGTTCAGCCTGTTCAAAAAGAAGATATGACCAAGGAGGTCAATGAATACTGGGGACTGGCACGTAGAAGTATCTTGAACCTGGTTGAAGGTGTTACCAAAGGATTTGAAAAAAGGCTTATGATAGAAGGCGTTGGTTATAAAGGCCTGCTTCAGGGAAAAAAATTGGTCTTATCCCTGGGGTATTCCCATCCTGTTGAAATAGAGATCCCTGATGATATTAAAGTGGAAGTGAAGGATAATGTGAACATCACCATAAAAGGCATGAACCGGTATAAGGTCGGTCAGCTGGCTGCCATGATCAGGAATACACGCGTTCCCGATCCTTATAAAGCCAAAGGCGTCCGGTATATTAATGAAGTGATAAAGAGAAAGGTGGGTAAAACAGGAGTTTAATCTATGAGTTTTCTTAAGACGAAATTAATACGAAAAAGAAGGAGAATATTAAGATTAAAGCAGAAAATATCGGGTACCGCGGAAAGACCCCGGATCTGTATTACAAGAACTAATAAGAACATATATGTACAGGCGATCAATGATGTGGAAGGAAAGACCTTGTCACATATTTCCACAATAGAAAAAAGCCTGAATCTGACCAAGCCGAATAAATCCAATAAACAGGTCTCGACCATTCTGGCGGAAAAGTTCTATGAACGGTTGAAGAACAAGAATATCGATAAGGTCGTTCTGGACAGACGTGATAAAAAATATCATGGTGTTGTCAAGATTTTTGCTGATAAGTTAAGAGAAAAAGGTATCAAATTATAAACCAGTGAGGTGAATTCGTGACGGAGAACAATGATTTTGAGTTAAAAGAAGAGATCATTTCCATTACCCGTGTGGCAAAAGTAATAAAGGGCGGAAGAAGATTCGGCTTCCGGGCTTTGATCGCCCTCGGGGATGAAAATGGTACGATCGGACTGGGATTAGGAAAAGCAAGAGAAGTCCCGGATGCGATTCGCAAAGCCATAAATGATGCTAAAAAACAGCTGATCAAGATACCAGTGGTCAACGGGACCATACCCCATGATATCTTCATTAAATATAAAAGCGGGAAGATCATATTAAGAAGGGCAGCACCGGGAACAGGTATCATTGCCGGAATATCGGTCAGGCCTATTCTAAACCGGGCAGGAATAAGGGATATTTTATCGAAGAGTCTTGGATCGAATACTCCGATTACCATCGCTAAAGCAACGATGGAGGCTTTAAAGAACTTAAAATGGCCGGAAAAAACGGAAGAAGCAGCCGCTGAATGAGGTCGAATATGTCTGAGAAAAAAATAAAAATCCAGTTAGTGAGAAGCCCGGTCGGTTACTCACCGCAGATCAGAAAAACTATTAAAGCTTTGGGATTTAAAAAACTTTAACAGATCAAAGAACATAAATTGACCGATCCGATAAAAGGTATGTTGAATAAACTCGCTAACTTGGTTAAAATGGTGGAGGATAAATAAGGAATGGAGAAGAAAGATAAAAAGATTTTTTTAACTGCTCCCGAGGGGATGCGGAAAACCCCCAGGAGACTGGGAAGAGGTCCCGGTTCCGGACTGGGAAAAACATCCGGTAAGGGACATAAAGGACAAAAAGCACGTTCCGGTAAAAAATTAAGACCGGGTTTTGAAGGCGGGCAAATGCCCCTTCAGAGAAGGGTTCCCAAACGTGGTTTTACAAATATCTTTAAAAAGGATTACTATCTTATCAACCTGGGTGATCTGGACAAGGTGAGCAAAAATAATGATGTCCTCGATATTAAAAGACTGGTAGAGCTTAAATTGATCCGGGTAGGCGACAGCATCAAGCAAAAGAATAAAATGATCAAGATCCTGGGAGACGGTGATATCACAAAGTCGGTCACCATCTATACTCATAAGATCAGCAAACACGCATCGGATAAGGTCTTAAAAAACAAAGGGAAGATCTTTTTATTAAGTGACAGAGTTAAACTCAACAGTAAGATAATCAAACTTGATGATAATAAAATAGAAAAGAAGGAATTCGCTTTATCGGAAAAATAACGGAATTGATTATAATAATGAGGAAACGGAATGTTTGAAAGATTACTGAATATCTTTAAAGTACCTGATCTGCGTAAAAAAGTATTATTCACACTCTCTATTCTAGTGATTCACCGGATAGGGACGCATATCCCCACACCCGGCATCGATATGTCCGCTTTAAGCGCTTACTTTGCCCAGCACAGCGGTGGTTTGCTTAATTTGGCCGATATGTTCTCAGGCGGTGCTTTAAAACGTTTCACGGTATTTGCCCTGGGCATCATGCCTTACATCAGTGCTTCGATCATCCTCCAGCTCTTAACGGTCGTTATCCCCTTTTTAGAAAAATTGAGCAAGGAAGGTGAGTTCGGCAGGAAAAAAATAAA
>JAQTRT010000082.1 GCA_028711675.1 bacterium
TTTCCTACATAAAGTTTCTTCACGATAGATGTTCCTCCTGAAAAATTAAATTAACCTCATCTTTAATACACCATTATTATATATATATCAAACAATATATTAAAGATTTAATAAAAGATACATACTGGAAAAAAAAAGTCAAGAAAAATATTAAAAAAAGCGTATTTTCAAGGTACCCGGCAGATGAGGCCCCGCAGGTATTCGGATTCGGGAAAGGAGAGCCGGATGGGATGGTCCTCGGCCTGTGAGAGCTGCCCGATGATCTGAGCGTCGATACCGGCATCCTGGCAGGCCCAGGAGATCATGGTCCGGAAAGTGCTCATATCCACACCGCCCGAGCATGAGAACGTAACAAGGATACCTCCGGGATTGAGCAGTTTAAAGGCCAGCAGATTGATGTCCTTGTAAGCACGGAGAGCTTTCCGGACATGCGATCCGCTGGGAGCCAGTTTAGGAGGGTCCAGAATGATCATATCCAGCTTCTTCCCCTGGTCCCGCATCTTCCTTAAAACTTCGAAAGCATTCCCGTTTATCCCTGTATAACGGTCCGGAGGAAGCTGGTTCAGCTTCATGTTCTTTTCAACCAGGTCCAGGGCTTCTGCAGAGGAGTCTACGCAGGTAACGGAGACAGCTCCCCGGGACAGGCAAAAGAGGCTGAATCCTCCTGAATAGGAGAAACAGTCCAGGATTGAACGGCCTTCGGCAAATCGGGCAACGATCCGGCGGTTCATTCTCTGGTCAAGGTAATAACCTGTTTTTTGCCCGTGTTCCAGGTCAACGAGGATCTTCAATCCGTTCTCGCTGACGGGGATAAGGCCGGGCCAGGAAGCGCCATACAGGACAGAGCAGGCCGGTTCCAGCCCTTCAAGCCCTCTTGATTCCGTGTCATTCCTTTCATAGATAGCTTTAGGCCGGATGATCCCTGCCAGCTCCCGGACAAGGAAAGCTTTCCATTTTTCCATAGCCGGTGTCAGGGTCTGGAGCACAAGGTATTCATTGTACTGGTCCGCGACCAAGCCGGGAAGATGGTCGGATTCGCCGAAGATCAGGCGTTTTGAATCTGTTCCCTTTAACAGGTCCCTTTTCTGAACAGAGGCTTTGATCCTGTCGGAGAGCCATTTTTCATCGGGAGGGGAGTTCTCATCCCATTCTACAGCGCGGATCCGTATTTCTGAACAGGGGCTGAAATGGCCCCAGGCCAGGAACTGTTTCCCGGCGTCCAGGACCCTTACCGTATCCCCGGGCTGGGGTTTCCCTCTGACAAGATCGATCGCCCCTGAGAATATCCAGGGATGATGGAGCTGGACAGGCCTTTCCCTTTTTTTCTTTAAAATAATATCTACCATTCATCCTTCCTGTTCCGGACCATCTTTTCAATGATCCGGATACCTTGCGAAGCGTCAAGGCCTGAGGATGAGGGTACCCGGACCCGGCCCCGGAGCAGGCCGATGGCTTCCCGGTACAGCCGTTGAAAGCAGTTCTCATCCGGATACGCCGGGAATTTTACTCTCTCCAGTTCGTGGAATCCTTCATAGCGCCCGCTCCTTTTACCGATAAAATATTCCCGGCATTCATTACCGACCCTGATCCTTCCTTTGACGGCCTGGATATCCAGTTCGAAATTAAAATAATCCCTGTCACCCCCTGCTTCCAGAAAAAGATGGACCCCGTTCCTGAATTCGATATGGCCGTAAGCTGTATCTTTCCGGCCGGACGGGACCAGGCCTTTGACGTTTTTGTACGGGCCAAAGAGGAACAAGGCCATGTCGATGAGGTGAGTGGCGTCATGGAGCAGGGAACTTTTATCTATCCTGAAGCTGGCCTTAGCGGAAGAAAGCTGCGTGAGGACATTGGCCGTTACTGTTCTGATCTTCCCCAGTTTTCCGTTCATGATCATTTTTTTCACTGTCAGGAAGAGGGGATCGAATCTTCGCTCGTGATTGATCATCAGGATAGAGCCGTTCTTCCGGCATGCGTCAAGCATCCGGAGCGAGTCCCGGTACGTAAAAGCCATGGGCTTCTCGCACACGATGAGCCGGACTTTCTGCCGGGCTGCCGCGATCGTGATCGGGGCATGCGTGTCAGTCCAGGTCGCGATGATGACCATGTCCAGTTCTTCTTTTTTCAGCATTTCCCGGTAATGCGTGTAGAGGCGGGGGGTGCTGTACTGTTTTTGAAAGGCGCGGAGCCGGCCGGTGTCCAGGTCACAGGCGCAGGTAACCGTAAATCCCCTGTCCCTCGAGAGAGCGCCCATATGCGTGCACGGTTTTTCCCTTAATTTATCCAGCTCGAGTAAAAAAGCAATTCGGCCTGTACCTATGATGCCAGCTTTAAACATATCTTTACAGTTTGTTGCCTCACAGGGGAACCAGGATAAGGTTTTAAAGGCATAATGTGGAAGGTATTTAAGGATGTAAAGGCTTAAAAGGTTTTTAAGGTAAAAATTCCAGGCCTTTCCAACCTTTACTGCCTTTATTTCCTTAAATAGCCCTTGACGGTCTTTAAGTTCATCAGGTCATCCTCCGGCGAATCCTTCGGCGTTTCCATGATAAAAGGGAGGTGGCTGATCATACTGCAACGGATGATGGCCTGCATACCTTTCCTGCCGATCTCCCCTTTGCCAATATGCCAATGCCGGTCAACACGGGAATTGAACGCGGCTTTGGAATCGTTATAGTGGATGCAATGCAGATATTTCAGTCCTACGGTCCTGTCAAAATTTCGAAAAGTCTGGTTGATTGCCTCTTTGTCCCTGAGGTCATACCCGGCCCCGAACAGATGGGCTGTGTCCAGGCAGACGCCGATCCGTTCCTTATCCCTGATCCTGTCCAGGATGAATTTGATCTGTTCGAACGTACTGCCGATCTCTGTGCCCTGGCCTGCCGTGTTCTCAAGAAGTATGATAACGCCCGGTCCGTCCTTTTCCAGAGCTGTGTTGATGGAAACAGCCACGTTCTCCATGGCTTGCTCAAGAGGAGCGTCCATGCTCTTTCCGATATGCACGTTCACGTACCTGGCATGGAGGAGACCGGCGCGTCTCAGTTCTTCTTTCAGGGAATCGAGCGACTTTTTGAATTTTTCCCTGTCCGGTGAGGCAGGATTGGGGAGATAGGGCATGTGGATGACCAGGGGATCGATATCCGCTTTCTTTAATTTTTCCCTGAAGGCCAGGACCTCTGACCGGTCCAGGTCCTGGTATTCCCATCCGCGCGGATTCCTTGAAAAGATCTGTATAGTCCTGCATTCCAGTTCTTGGGCCCTGCCCGGGACACTGGAGAGGCTGGGGCTGATATTCATGTGGAATCCGAAACGGACCATGTCCTGATCTCCTAAATAATTTTTTAATATTGAACAGGATTAATCAACACATCTAAAGGTGTGTCGCTACGTAAATCAAATCAGAAGAGGGACCATTGTAGCGACAGGCCTTTCAACCTGTCGATTCATTTATTTTTTCATAAACAATAAACCAATAACTAAGAACTACAAACTATTTCAGAACGCCGTGCCGAAACAGTAAAACAGCTCACCTGTGAGGTATTTTGTCCCTGCCTGGTCCACGGTTTTTTTTACCCTGAGATAGGAATTGAACCTGTTGTCCGACCGGCTGGACAGGTTCATGGTATCATAACGGATGCCGCGGCTGGTGCTGTGGATAAAGCTGATGTTCCCTTTCCCGTCTTTTTCCACGATGATGCCGATATGGGTCAACAGGTCGTCGTTCCGGTTGTTCCTGTTCATATCAAAGGTATTATTGAAGAAGATCAGGTCGCCTTTCTGAGCCTGGCCGGGGCTTATAAAGATCTTGTTGTATTTTTTCAGGGTCGAAAAGATGATCTTGACGCCTGTGGCATCCGGCGGAATAACGGCCTGCTTCGTGAAGAGGGTGATATTGTTCAATTCGTATATCTTCAGGACCAGGCCGGAGCAGTCCAGGCCGGAGCGTTTTTGGACGTACTGCCGGGCTGTCTCAGCCAGGCGTGAACGCACTTCCAGCTTCTCACGGGATGTGAGAGGCCTCCATTTCTTCTCTTTTTCCGGCGCTGTAAAATAGGAGACGGAAATAAAATAAATGATCAAGAAAAACAGGATGTTTTGTATTTTACCGGGATTTGATCTGGGATTTGTCTTCATGTCGGGAATTGAAACGCTCTATCCTCAATGAATAATGTTGGCAGCTGGCCATGTCTCTTTTTCCGGAATCTTTCCTGCCTTTAAAACCTTTATATCCTTTTCAGCATTATGTCTTCTTGATGGCTTGCCAGATCAGGATATCCCTGATCTTGTCCCCGGACCGACGGATACGTTCGGAAAGGATCTTGGCAAGGTTATACAGCACCTTGACGCCGATAGCCGGCTCTTTGTTGAGCAGTTCCTGGAGAGAGGCCCGGTACAGCTCGAGCATCACCACTTTGCTTACGGCATAGACCGAAGCGGAACGGGGAGAATTATCGAGCAGAGCCATCTCTCCGAAAAAATCACCGTCCACAAGATTGGCCAGGACCTGTTCCTCCTTGTCCGTAATCTGCTTGGATATCTTCACGGCACCGCTCTTGATGACGTACATCCTGTCTCCGGCATCGCCTTCCTTCATGATGCGGGCCTTGGGGTCGTAGGACTGCTGCCTGAAAAATTTCGCTATCTTGGTCCGTTCGTAGGGAGTCAGGCCGGTGAAAATATTTATGTTCTTCAGTATCTCCGCGGTCTCCTCATCCTGTTTGCTTAAAAGGACATTTGAAAATATTCCCATTATAGTCTCCTCCTCGGTTACACTTTCCGCTTGATTATTTTTTTGGCCAGGGAAGAATTAGGAATATTGATGATCCCCTCCTCGGTATACACGAGGGAATCGAACAAACCGATCTCTTTCAGTACTCCTTTTACATCGTCATACATGATCTCGGTACCCTTAGGATACAGCCGTTTCAGTTTCAGCGAAGCGATGATGTCGCCGGCGATATACCGGCCGCCGAGGCCAAAGGCAATGGCCAGTCCCAGGAACGAATATTCCAGGATATTGTTGATGATGACGGCGATCACGGCGTCAGACACCTTGAGCTGGGAAAGGCCCAGCAGAAGGGAGAAGACCGCGATGGAAGCGAAGAGCATGGCCTGCAGGACCCTGGCCACGTTCTCCCGGATACCGGCCCGGATGACGGCGCTCTGCAGTATCTTGGATAGGAAAATGGCGATGGCCATACCGATGATGAAGATAAAGACCCCTACCATGGCCTGGGGCAGGTACAGGATCAGCCGGTCCACCAGCTGGAACGCCGACTGTGTGGTGAAGATGTTGACTGCCACGGTGAACCCGATGAAAAGGATGATCCAGTAAAAAAGGTTCCCTACAGTGGTGGACGGGATGTTATGGAGACCGCCCGATTCCAGGAACATGGTCATCCCGGTCTTATCCGAGAATTTATCGAACTGCAGAATGCGCAGGATGAATTTCACGATAAGCTGGATGATCTTGGCGATGATCCAGGCTGCCACCAGTACGGCCATAGCCAGCAGGAACTGGATCAGCAGGTTTTTATAATTACCCAGGTTATCGATCAGGGGCTGCAGGATAGAGTCGATTAAATACTCTTTTGAAAACATTTTTACGTACCTCCTCGATTTAAAATGAGATCTTTTCTTTCAGTTTATCCACGATGGCCTTGTTGAGACCCGGTACTTTTTCCAGGTCTTCAGGGGATTTAAAATTGCCGTTCTTTTCCCTGTACCGAACGATCATCTGGGCCTTGAACGCGCCAACCCCGGGTATATCGATCAGGTCGTCGGCCGTGGCTGAATTGATGTTGATTTTCTTTTCGGACACTGTCTGGTTCTCATCGCTCGCATTGGTCTTCTGCACGCTGTAGGTCTGGGCCACGATGAACGTATCCTCCGTGGCTTTTTCAGGTTCGACCGTATACCGGTTCCCGTCGGACGTGACCAGGATAGAGCCGTTCAGGTCTGTCCGGTATATTTTTGATCCCGCCTTCTTCAGCCTTTCCAGTATCTGGAGCGACGGGTAACCGTAAGGATTATCCTTGCCTGCGGAAATAACAGATACTTTAGGTTTGACCAGGTTGATAAAAGGGAGAGAAGAAGAATTGGGACTGCCGTGGTTGGGGACTTTTAAAAAAGTGGCGCTGATCTTGGAACCCTGCGTGATCAGGTATTTTTCCGCATCCAGTTCCACATCGCCCGGGAAAAGGAAGCTTACCTGGTTGTAAACCAGTTTCACCACCAGTGAGTTGTTGTTGGGATCGGACCGTGTATTATGGAAGAGCATGCGGGGGCTGAGCACCGCCAGTTCACAGTCAGGGTCCAGGCTTAGAATGTCGCCTGCTTTAGGATTGAAGAATTCATAATGCATTTTTTTTGCCAGGACGTCAGAGAGTTTGTTCTCTGATGAACCGGTCTCGCCGTACTGGTCCTGTTTGGTCATAATGAGCTCAAGGAACTTTTCATAGATATAAGTGGAGAGGGGCATGCCCGGATCATAGATGCTCCCGATATCCAGATCTTCGATGATCCCTACGAGACCGCCCACGTGGTCTTCAAGCGGATGGCTCAGGATGATCATGTCGATCCGTTCCTTGATCCCGGATTTGTTCAGGTAATTCCTGATGACCTCTTCCTTGCCGGAATTACCGCCGTCGATCAGGAGCGTCTTGCCGGAGGGGGTCTTGACCAGGATAGCATCGCCTTCTCCCACGTCCATGAACTGAACCCTCAGTTCACCCGTCTGTCCGCCGAAAGAGGGGCCGGAGGAGAGAAGAGCCAGGATAATGAACAGGATTATATTTTTCATATGTATTGTTAATTGAAATAAAACACATTTTAATTTAAAAGTCAAGCGTAAAATACGGAAGAGAGCTGATAAAAAAACCTTGACTTTAAATAAAATCGGGGTATTTTTAAAACTAATTTTTAAAGAGGAAGTATCGGAATTTGTTTCATGATATTATCACGCAGCTTATTTATATCTTCGTTCTTCTTGGCTTTTCCTTCTTTTTTTCCGGGTCTGAAGCGGCTTTTTTTTCCATAAATTACATTATCCAGGAAAAACTAAAGAAAGAGAATGATATCCAGTCATCCCTGGTTTATAAACTTCTCCAGTCACCCAATAAACTGCTGATCACCATCCTGATCGGGAACATGATCGTCAACATCCTGGCCACGTCCCTCCTTTCCGCGCTGGCTATATCCCTGGCGCAGCAGGCCGGGCTGCCGGACACGCTGGCTGCACTACTGGGCATGGTCCTTATGACAGGCCTGCTCCTTTTTTTCGGCGAGATAACTCCTAAGCTCATTACAATCAAGAGGCCCGTCACTTTTGCCAAGGCTTTCTGTTTTTTAATGTACCTGATCGTCATCATCATGCGTCCTCTTTCCTATATTTTTCAGGGATTCACCGATTTCATCACAAGCAAGATAGGCGGGCCGGAAAAAGCCCTGGATACCAAGGACATCGAGGCTCTCATCAAGCTGGGACACAAGGAAGGCATCATCAATAAGGAAGAGAAGGAGATGTTCGAGAACGTGTTCGAGAGCAGGGAGAAGGAAGTTCAGGAGATCATGATGCCCAAGTCCAAACTCTTCTCCCTGGACAGCGCCGGGCCGGTCAAGGAACTGATGAACCAGGTTGTGAAGAACCATTTCAGGATCGTGCCTGTTTATAAAAAGGGCAAAGACAACATCATCGGCGTTGTCCATAAACAGGACCTTCTGCCGTATTATTTCGGTAAGCCGGTCCCCCTGTTAAAGAAGATCATAAAGCCGATCATATACGTGCCTGTGGGAAAGAGGATCAATGACCTGCTCAAGGAGTTCCAGTCCCAGCAAAAGGGTTTTGCCATGATCGCGGATGAGTTCGGGAATACTGTGGGTTTTGTCACCATCAAGGACGTGATCGAGGCTATCATCGGCGCTTACAAGGATGAATACGATAAAGAATATGTGTTGAAACAGAAGGTGGGACGGAACAAGTACCTCATTAACGGCGACATGAAGATCGAAGAGTTCAACCAGGGTTTCAATACTAATTTCTGCATCCCGGACGTGACCACGGTCAATGGTTTGTTGTTGAAGCACCTGGGTAAGATCCCCAAGAAAGGCGAAAAGATCATTATCAATAAGTTCATCTTTACCGTGAACAGCCGGAAAGGACCGGCTGTGGAGAATCTGCTGGTCGAGAAAGTGGAAGGTGATTGATCCATGGAACTGATCTATTATTTAATTATATTCTTCTTCATTCTGCTTGCCGGTTATTTTTCCGGGACTGAAACAGCCATTATTACGGCCAACAAAGTGAAACTGAAATCCCTGGACCCGAAAATGAAGAGCGTCAGCCTGTTGAGCGGTCTGATAGAGGATAAGAACAAGACCCTGAGCGCTATCCTGGTCGGCACGAATATATCCATGGTTGTGGCCACATCCCTGACCTCCATGCTCTTCATACGAAGGTACGGGGAGAACGGCGAATACTACGCAACTTTGTTCATGACCATTATTATCCTGATCTTCGGGGAGATCCTGCCCAAGGCTATTTTCCGGAAGATTGCTGACTCTATCCTTATCCGGACCGTGTACCTGTTGAATTTCTTCATTACTTTATTCAATCCCATTATCCGGTTTATCCTGTTCGTTATCCGTTTCATTCCGGGTTTCCAGAGGTTCCAGAGACAGCAGAACGAAATATTCCTGACTCGTGAAGACTTAAAGAACATCTTCCACATGGGGCTCCAGCAGGGTCTGCTGCAGGGCGTGGATAAGAACATTTTTTACAGCATTTTTTCCTTCAGCGCCACGTTCGTGCGCGAGATCATGGTGCCGCTCGTGGATATTATTGTTGTGAAGATAGACAGGAAGGTATCGGATGTGATCAAGCTGAGCGAGAAATTCGGATATACCCGTGTACCGGTCTATAAGGACCATGTGTACAATATCATCGGTTCCATCAATATTTTCGACCTTTTCAAGGCTAAACCGAATGACAGCGTGGAGAAATATCTCAAACCGGCTTTTTACGTGCCAGAGACCAAGAAGATCGACGATCTTTTCATAGAGATGAACAATCAGCATCTGCCCATTGTGTTCATCGTGGACGAGTACGGCGGCGTGTCCGGAATGGTGACCCTGGAGGATATCATCGAGGAGATCGTCGGCGAGATCAGCCAGAAACCTCTGGAATTAGGAAAGGAACAGCTGGCCAGGACCAGCAAGAACGAATGGGAGATCAGCGGGGATTTTAATATAGACGAATTGTATGATAAGATCGGCCTTTCTCTGCCGAAAAAAGGCTTTGAGACCGTAACCGGCTTCATTGAATATTATCTGGGAAAGATCCCGCGGAAGAATGAGAACTTCATCTATAATAACTATGAATTTATCGTGAAAGAAGTCTCAGCGACGAGCATCATAACAGTTAAGATAAAAAAGTTAAAGGAGAAAGAGGAGCTTGTCTGACAGGCCGTTCCGGACAGCCGGGCGTTTCTTGCGCCGGTCCGGGACTGCGGGTCATTTCAGGCTGATGGCCTGGACCGGGCACTGGTCTATGGCGTCTTTCACAGCGCTTTCGTCATAACCTGATGTCTTGATCGCATCCGCTTTGCCGTCATCCATCATCTTGAACACTTCCGGGCAGACCGATTCGCATACCCCGCATCCGATGCATGTTTCCTTTTCAATAACTGGTTTCATTCCAATAACCTCCAGAAATAATTGTCCCAATATAATCCCTTAAAAAATAATGTCAATAAAAATGGGGATGTTTATGAAAAGGCAGTAAAGGTATTAAAGGTTTGAAAGGCAATAAAGGTGCAGTGATTGATAATATTTTATTCTGATTGAATGTATCCGCGATAAAATTTACTTGAAGTGCCTTTTCTTTTTAATATATTCAGATAAGACCGATAAAAACATTCGGGAAGGCAGAAAAAATTGAAAAACAGCATGATGGACAGATCTGGTTTTTTAAACCCCCGGTTTTTCTGCACGCGTCTTCTCCTCTCATTCCTGTTCCTGTTCCCGGTCTTTTTTCTTTTTTTTTCAGCGTCTCTTTATCCTGAATCCTTTTACGTGGATGACGGAGGAAGCGACGGTAATGACGGCACGAACAGCACGCTTCCTTTCCGGACCATTCAGAGAGCGGCCAATGCCATGATGCCCCTGTCCCAGAGCTCCACCTGTTATATCATGCCAGGCACTTATCAGGAAAAGGTCACGATCTGTTCGAATAAGAATGGCGGGTATATGGTCTTTATCGGTATGTCCAATGCAAAACCGCTGCTGCAGGGAGCCCTTTTAACAAATTCAGGTTTTCTTATCACCAACACCAGCCGGGTTATACTGAATAATATCATCATAAAACAGTTCAACCGTTACGCTGTGTCCATAGGCGGTTCATCCCGGAGTAACCGGATCCTGAACTGTTTTTTATATTCCAATGCCGTATTCGGTGTTTTTTTACATACAGACCTGTCGGATGATAACGAAATCAGGGCGAACACGGCCTGGGGCTGGAACCAGGATTATGGCATCAATATCATGGACGCGGACAGGAATCTTGTTAGATCCAATATTGTTTATAAATGCCGCGACAGCGGCGGAGGTATCCGGCTGCACGGAACGGCTGTTTCCAATATTATTTCCCGTAACCAGATGTATTCCAATAAACAATACGGTATCAACCTGGAAGATAATACTGTTAATCAGAACAGCGTCCTGACAAATATAATCCGGGCCAACAGCGGCACAGGGCTCAATCTTTCCGCGGCGGACAAGAACCTTGTCAGAGGCAATCTTATCTGCAAGAACAGCAATGAAGGCGTTTATTTCATCAATCAGTGCGTCAGCAACATCATCGAAAACAATATCATCTGCTCCAATTCCGGCGACGGCGTTTATTTATACATCGGCGGCAGTTCACCGCGGAATAATTTTATATTGAACAACGATATCTTCGGCCCGGATCAGAACATCGGGGTTCATTTCTGGGCGGCCAGCCTTAATACCATAAAAGGCAATAAACTCCGCAAGCATGAATCGGACGGTATCTATG
>JAQTRT010000083.1 GCA_028711675.1 bacterium
TCCATCTGCTTATACGGCACGATGGTATGCTTGTTGGCATCGGGGGCGCTGTCCGTGAGCCAGGGGACATTGTCCAGCCTGATGAAAATAAAGTTCTCCTTCCCGAACCGGGCGCAGGAGGAGATACCAAAGGCAAAGCTGGTGAACCCGCCTTCATGCACGCCCGCCCATTTACCGTTCACCCAGACATCCGTGATATAATTCGCGCCGAGGAAGACCAGCTTCAGTATGTTCTTGCTGTAATTCTCCGGGATAAAGACCTTGATACGGTAATACACGCCGTCCATATAACGGTCAGGGTACCGGTTCACGACAAAAGGCAGTTTCTCCCGGGCCCATTCCGCGTCATTGAAATCCTTTTGAATGCTCTTCCCGGCTTCCTGCTCCAGCTGCCGGATGGAGGAAGGGGTCCGGCCTGCCAGGGAAAGGTCGTGGTCCACCTTCTTTCTGGCATAACTGCACTCTTTTAAATAAAGATAAATACGGTCATGCTGTTTCTGGAAATCCGGGTAGATGGACCTGTACTGGACAGGGATGAAGTATTCTCCGTTAAAATCTTCCAGTTGAAAGTCGCCCCGGTTGATGTCAGCCATAAGAGAAAGGGGGAGCAGGAGGATCAGGATATATATTGATATTTTCCTTGTCATTCTTAATTAAAGAGGTTATAAAGGCTTAAAAGGCAATAAAGGTTAATAAAAAAATCCTGCCCTTACAACCTTTAAAACCTTTCATCCCTCATTACCAACTTTACGACCGTTTTTCATTTCATCCATGCTTATTCATCCAAAATAAAAGCGCTTTAAATACTGACAATAAGACTTATTAGGTGGACCGGCGAAAAATCCCCTGCCGGCATAATAGTGTAATCGAGCCGGTACTCCGTATGGTTCAGCAGATACCGGATGCCCAGGCCCATGGATAAAGGATTCAGGGTATCGCCTGTCCTGTATCCCAGCGACAGCTCGACCAGTGAAAAAAGCGTGAAACCCATGCCTATACTGATCGTTCCTGCAGCTGCCGTATCATACAGATAATTCACGAGAACGCGTGAAAGAAGGAAAGGCAGCTGGAGATACTGGTATTTAAACCCGCCGGAAACGATCAGGGGGACCTGCTCTTCTTCGCCGTAGGATTTAAGGCTGAAACCGATACGGTTAACACTCAAACCCAGGCCAAGGTTCTTCTTCAAAGACATGGAACCGATGTACGGAACCGTGAGTTTATACTGGAAACCGGCATCGAAAAGGAGAAGGGACGCGTTATATGTACCCAGGCGTGACCCGGCATAAGATATATGAAGCCCTGTCTCCAAATCCCTGAGCTGCGCGAACTTCCGCGACAGGGAGACATCCATGGAATAACTTTTATAACCTATGTTCTTCGTATCGGTCTTGATCTCGTCTTTCAGATAAAAATACCTCAGGCCGGCGATGATATTAAAAGGCTTCAGGCTCTGGCCGTAGAAGAGGCCCATTTTCCTCGTGTCCCCCAGTCCTTCGGTATCCGAAAAAAGCACGTTCCGGTCCCGGTTCCCGCTGAAACCGGCCGGGTTGCCGTAGACCGAACCGATTCCTTCGATAGTGGAATGCCCGCTTCCGGAGACCAGTTCCGTGATGCCGCTCTCGGGGATATTGAGAAAATCATACGTGTTCTCATATGTCCCGGAGAGCATCAGTGGCATGAGGAGAAACAATAAAAGGGAGATGACAATATTGATTTTTTTCATAGATATACCTTCATCATAAGGTTTTTAAAAGGTTCTGACTGATGTTTTTGTTTTTCTCATTCTCGGCCTGCATCCATGCAGGCCTGCGAGGGTTACGCCGGGTTTTAACCTCCTGTTAAAACCACGGCTTCACAAACCGAAAAACTGCAAACATCAGTCAGAACCTTTAAATCATTTTATTATATGCGGTCAAATAAAACATTGCATCCCGAAAAGCTGTATATCTACCATATTTCCCGGTGAATCGACCGCGGGTTTAAAAACCCGCGGCTACGTTTAAATAATCCGTGTACATTCATTCGTAGCGGCAGGTCTTTAGACCTGCCGTTTCTTGATCCACGTATATTCAATTGACCAATAATATTTTCCTGGTACTGATCTTGGACTTATAATCGATCTTTATGAGGTACAGCCCGCTTCCGGCCTTTTTCTTGTTCTCGGTGTCCCTGTACCACTCGATGGTATTCCCGGAAGGCGTCAGTGTCTTGCTTATTTTTTTGATCAGCCTGCCTGACATGGAATAGATGGAAACCTCCGCCTTCTCCTCCTTTGCCGCGTCAAAAGAAAGGATAAGCTTCTCGTCCTGGGGCCCAAGATAATCGGACGAGATCTTTGTCCCGGATGTGGACTCGCCGGCCCGGACCGTGACCCGGACTGTACAGGAAGTGACTCCTGACATACTATACGTGATGTAACCTTCTTTCTGGTTCGTGAAACTGATGTCCGCGGCATAGAAGATATTATTGATGACCTGTCCCACACCGTTATAGACCGTGGCCGAATAATTATTATTCAGGAAAGCGCCTGTAGAGGATGTATTATATCCCAGTACAGAGAGGGACACTGTGTCGCCCTCATCAACCGTAATGCTGGAAGGCTGGATCAGAAATTTATTATAATCCGCGACCGTGACATAGGAATACTGGATATTGCAGAAAGAATTTGAATCCCCAGGTGTCCCCGCCGCAATATAACTAGATAGGTCTAATTCTTGTTGGATTTGGCTTGCACCAATAAGATCACAAACATCCGGATCAGTGCTCAAATTATTCCACCAGGTATTGTCTCCACCGGTAAAATACCATTCTGTGATCAGAGGATATCCTTGGACCTCTCTGAAATATTCATTCTCATGAAAACCCCACCCCACCATATATTTCCAAGATTTATTCGAAGGGGAACCTATGACACTGATGGGTACAGCTAACTCAAACTCATTCCAGTAAATATCTTTAAAAGGCAGGTTATCCATATTTCCATCAGCAGAGCCATTGTTTGCATCTCCCAACTTAACATGTGTTACATTATCCCACAGCCAAGCCTTCCAGGTACCTGCTAAAAAAAGAACATAATCAGCCTTCATTGCACTGCTTCTCAATTCGGCGCATGGACCGTTATCCGGATTTAGATGGTCTCCTTCAATAATATATGGTGAACCTGTGTTTTTATTCGTCGATATAGTTATAATAACACCAGTATAATCCCAGTTTGTGTTGGCATTCCAAGTTCTTAAAAAAAAATACACATAATTATTATCCCAACATATACGAACCTGCTCGATATCAGCAGTATCAGAGGCCTGTGGATTAAAAACCTGATTTGTCGGATAAACATAATCTCCATCCCCATGGTCATCATTCCGCGCATCCTGCCAAATCCACTGATGGTCCCGGACAACAGCGGAATTGGGTGTGGAGTTTGGGGTCATACCCGTGACATTGGTCCAGTCCTGGGGGCTCTGGTCCATGGTCATGGTCTTCTTCCCGATATAACCGGCTGTCAGCGGCCCTGTCAGGAAGATCAGAAAAAGAATGGCGGAACAGATAATTTTATTCATCATCTTTTCCTCGTTATTCATGCAGATCAGGATTCCTGCAATTTTTTCTTAATATTTCAAGCTATCACTTTCTCTTCTTCAATTCCTGGTCCATCTCGATCGTTATTTCATCCATGGCTTTCTTAATATCAAGCTGGTTCCGGATGATGAGGTCTATGCGCTGGTTGATGATCTTCTGCTCTATTTCCGACCAGTTGATAAGAAAAGGATTGTATATGATATGACGCACAGCCTCGTTCAGCATGCCTTTATTAGCCGGCGGATTTTTAGTATCCCGGGCCCAGTATTTTCCGTTGGCTATCTTTTTCAGGGCCGGCTGCGCCAGGCCTGTCTCAGCCAGTTTTTCCTGGCTCAATCTGCCGGACATGAACTTCAGCAGTTCCCAGGCCAGTTCAGGATTTTTTGTCGTGGAAGAGATGCCGTAGCCGGACCCGCCCGTGGCAAAACCCCTTGTGCCTTTCGGCCCTTTCGGGAACATCACCACATCCCATTTGAACTTCTTGATATCGCGGAGCGTGGGGGAATCCCAGATACCGGAACCGTACATGGCGATCTTGCCTGTCATGAACATCTCGTTGTATCCCATTTCTACGGTGTTCGGGGCAGGCATGACCTTATATTTATGAGACAGGTCCCTGTAGAACGTGAGGCCGTCGATAGCAGGCTTCTGGTTCAGGAGGCATTTTTTCGGGTCCCTGACGTTATCCACGATCTTGCCGCCGAAAGTATAAACGAAGTTCTGCCACGACCAGCCGAAAAATCCGTACTGAACAGTCATGCCGCTTTTATCCTTTTTAGTCAGTTTTTTGGCTGTATCCAGGAACTGGTTCATGTTCCAGCCGTCTTTTGGATATTTTACGCCGGCCGCGTCGAAGAGGCTCTGGTTATAAAATATACAGGCAAAGGGAGCCACATCCCTTGGCAGTCCGTACAGTTTGCTTCCCCGTTTGAAACGGTTTATGATCTCGGGAAAATAATCCTTCTCGTTTAATTCCCTGTCCTTTTTCAGCATGCCCGAGACATCCATGAGCATATTCTTTTCTATGAACTGGTCCACGAAATTAACTTCGCAGAACATGATGTCAGGCATGGAACCGGACGCGGCCCGGGTAAGCAGTTTGTCGATATAACCCTGGCCCTGGGGAGAATGGGAAATGACCACTTCCACATCAGGATATTTTTCATTGAAAACTTTTATCGTGCCTTTGATGATCTCCACTTCCTTGACCGTACCCCAGATGGCTATTTCCAGCCTGTGCTTCTTACTGGAACCTGTACCACAAGAAGAAAGGAAAAGCCCTGATAAAATAAGCGAAATTATAAAAATATTAATTCTTCTCATAACGACCCTCCTCCGTAAGTTTACGTAAACATTCAATATTATACATTATATTTTTAAAATGTCAAGTAAAATATTAAAAAAATCTGATTAAATCTCTGATTACTGGGTCACCAGCCAGTCCATGGCCTTTTCCCGTGTTTCAAATATTGGAATATTCCGCTGGGAAAAATAGGTGACAAAGTTATAGACAGCTTTCAGCAAACCGCGGATACCAACAACAGCAGCGGCCTTAACAAATGGTTTATTGTGGACAGTGAATCCTTTCATAGCTTCAATGGTATCGGAATTAAAAGTAGTATCCGACACATCTGTCAGGGTCAGGACTGAACCGGGAGCCTGCTGGCTCATCCATACCTTGGCTTCTTCAACGATGGGCGGGATCTCCTCTTTTGTGCAATGGGAAAAATCAAAAAGAACGATCTTTTTTCCTTTGTACTCCATGGGTTGAATCGCTTTATTCATGACAACTCCTCCCTGTACTGAAATATATGAGCTAATATAGCATGAATAATTCCAAAGTCAATCTTTTTGATGTAGTCTGAAAGGAAAGGGTTTAAAGGCAATCAAGGTTATAAAGGTAAAGAAAGATATTCAGGCACACATCTTTTCCTTTAAAACCCTTATTGCCTTTCTGGCCTTTATCGCCTTCCTTTATCCCAGTTCGATCAACAGCTTATCCACCTTCCCCTCGCGGACCTGCAGGGAATAAGGCGGGGGCAGGACCGGGGACTTGATGACTACCTTCTTTTTATCGGAATAGACCAGTTGTATGCTCTGAACCCTGACCGGGCCGGGCCCGAACGTATCCTTCCGTTTGGGATTATGATAAACGATTGTCATGCAGCCGAGGAACTTGAACAGGAACGAATTCTCCTCAAGCAGATAATCTTCCGTCCGATCGTGGTCATGCCAGATCCTGACCTTTTCAGGTCTTTTCGTGAACAGCCACCCGGCCAGGCGGGGTTTGAATTCCAGATACAGTTTTTTATCTTTCAGGGAGAAAGGGGTCAGGCCGGATGTCATAGCGATCCACATGGATATATATTCAGCGGTGGAACCGGAAAGCCTGGCCACGAACCCCTGGCCCTGGATCTTCTTTTCAGGGTGCGCGCTGCTGGCGATGAACGAAACATTCTCAAAAATGGAACGGCCGTAAACATGCGGGTCCATGAAAGGCACCAGCATGTTCTTCATACTTCTGTAGAATTCGTCGGTCAGGCCGTTCCTCAGCAGTTCAAGCAGGTATTTGTATTCCATATGAAGCCAGACCGATTCGTTCTCCAGCCAGCCCGGCGTGAATATTTTAATGCGGCCGATGTTGATGCTCGTATCATCCAGCGGAGCATTCACCTTCAGCATATTCAGCTTTTTATCAAAAAGCCCGCTCACCATCACCTTCGCGTGGAATTTCCGGGCTTCATCCCTGTCGCGGCATATCCGCAGATAATGGACAGGGCCTTCCAGGAACAGTTTTAAAGGCACCTGTCTGAACCGGAGGGGTTTAATGCAGGCCAGGTTATAATGGTTCTTGCCTTCTTTTAAAATTTTATATTTTTCCACCAGGTGCTCGAAATTGGTATTGATCACTCCGGACCTGCTGTCAAAAGCCCTGGCCAGTCCCTGCTCCACTTTCTTCAGGAACAGTTCCAGGATACCCTTCAAGTCTCCGGCTTTCAGGCCGGATTCGGCCCCGCTCAGACCCATCATGGTCCGGACCCTGTATTGTTCCTTGAGGGTATGGGTCTCATCCCAGAATTTAAATTGATCATCTTGATTCTTCAGGGTGGCTTTTTTCAATTGAACGAGAAGATCAACGATCTCCCTGGCTGTCCGTATCTCGGTATTATCTTTCACGGCCATCTGCTCAAGGCTGTTAAGGATGAACAGGATAAGCCGTTTCAGCTCCAGGGATTCGGATGTGGATGAACCGAACAGGCCCGGCAGACCGTTCAGGGCATCGCACCAGTTCGGTTTCTCTGATTCCATTTCCAGGCCGATCCCCTCAGGGTCCAGCGACGCGTATTTATTGGCTGTCAGTGAAATAAGCTTGGCCATGAGCGTGGTCCTGTAAATACCGCCTTTTCCGTATTGTGTCCGGACTATATGAGGATAAGCCTTCCGGCTTTCTATCATTTTCACTTTCTCCGGATTCACGGTAACGGATTTCAACTGCCTTGGTTTTCCGTGAAAGAGCACATATTTACGGGAACGCGGCTCTACGACCTTGGGATTGTCATAGAACGTAAAGACCTTCTTTTTCAGGAACAGGTTCTCCCTCTCATCGGGAAAAAGAGAAAGATAGCTCTCGATCAGGTCGATGTTATAATGCCAGTGATCCGACCAGTAGCACTCGCCCACATCGGCATAATCCAGTTTTTCCGAGGACACGGCCAGGACATTGAGCAGATTCTCCCTGGTCCCGGTCTGTTTGATCCTCTCCTTTTCGATGAAGTTGAAGAAACTCCCGAGGCTGAACGGCTCGCCGATGAATTTCTGTATTTTGGACCTGTCTTCCTTCCGGAACAGTTTCAGGAGCGCCTGCTTCCCGGTCACCTTGAACTTGGAACCCATGATCCGGAGAGGGTTGAAACCGTCTGTCTGGATAAGGCTCATGAAATAAATGATGGGCTCGTCCTTCACTCCGGGATTGAAGAAGATATCGTTCCGCCGGTTCTGGTTCACGTCGCGGTAGCTGCCGTTCCCCTGGGAAAAATACTCGGGCAGAATGACAAAATTATTATATTCGCGTTCCATGTCGCCGTGGATCCTGGAATACACGTAAACGTTCTTCCCCGACTTTTTACCGCCGATGGTGATGGGTAACCCGCCCCTGAGAAGGTTGTCGATGAACGTCTGCTGGGTATAATTATCCAGCTCGTTGGAGGAGGATTTGGAAAGGATCAGGTTCCCTATGCTCTGGATAAGCTCCCTGTTCTCCCGGAGCTTCTCTTCGCAGTATCCCGGCTTGCTGAACTGCTGAAAGATACTGTCCGTATCGCTGATCCTCAGGACATGGCCGACCAGGGAATAATAGGTGACGGACTCGTCAGGACCCAGCGCTGTCCTGAAATATCCCATGGCTGAAGGAGTCTTGTTCTTCGATGTCTCCGACGGGATGTTCCGGAAATCCTTTGAAAAGAATCCCACAGGATCGATCAGGTCCTTTCTTTCCCCGAAAATAATGTCCGGGTCGATGATGTATGCAGGACAGGATACCTTCCCGTTCTGCAGGGAGTAACCTCCGTAAAAATTCCCCGCATGGATCTCAAAGATCTCGGGTTTATCCTCAGGCTCTACCCGGAGTTTATAGACCGGGACCTTGAACCGGCCGGAAAATTCCACGCCGCTGAACCACCCTTCTGCCAGGCGGCTCATATTTTTCAGTAAATAATCATTGGTACCGTAAGGATGGACCAGGGGAAGGCCGTCGAGGCATTCTATCTCCCGTTTCTCCCTGGCCATGTTCCTGATGGTCAGTTTCCGGACGAGGCCGGGAATGGTCTCATCAGGAAGAGTAAAATAATCAACAATGACCTCAAAACCTTCAGCTTCGTTCTTCTCTGCCAGCTTAAGCAGATAGGATGTAATATGCATCCTCTGTTCCGGGGAAGCCTCTGACTTCTGCATCTGGCTCCTGAAAGGTTCATAGACCCTGTCGCCTGTCTTGATGAAGGTCCTGAAACCGTGCGTGGGAGTCAGGCGGTATGCTTTGTTAGCCGCGATAAACTCAGTTATGGCACCGTTCTTGTCCCTTGTTCCCATACAGGAAATAGCCTGTCCCCTGTTCACATAGAAGACCCACATGGGTTTTCCCCATATTCCGGCAAGGGACGGGAAAAAACTGGCAAAAGCCTTGGCATTATTATAGTTCTTAATTATAAATTCATCGTCTCTGACCAGGTACTCTACTTTAAGCTGCATTATAAACTACCTCCCTTTTCCCGAATTCCCCGGAACTATCAGGGGAGTGCAGATCCATGGACCTGTCACAGGGTTTCGGGATATCACCCCGCAGGAACTTATTGATGGAACCGTCTCTGCCTGCTGCCTGAACAGTTCCTCCTTTAAAATTTCATACTATTCAATTAAATTTCCATATCAATGAAAATCAAATGCGTTTTTCTCACTCTTCCTGTTTCAATGTTTGCGCAAACAATATATTCGCATTTTTTCTGATGTCAAGGATTATTTTAAAGAAATATCTGCCACAAAGACACTCAGGAAAGGTTATAAAAGCAGTAAAGGTTATAAATGTAAAGACCTTATTAAAAGAACCTTTTTCTTTGCCTTTAAAACCTTTATTTCCTTATCCGGCCTTTATAACCTTTTATTACATTTGTATTATCAGTATTCCCGACACATCAAGCCTGGGGAGAAGGGTCCTGACATAGCCATCCTTCCATTCCCAGTCCAGGACCTGGGGATAGAGAAGTTCCTCAAAATCAGGAGAACAGTAATAGACCTTTTTCGGTTTCACATTCGTCCTTATCTTCAGGGCTGTCTCGTAATTTTTTAAAATATCCATGCCGGAAAGTTTCCTGTTCCAGTCTATGTTCTTACCGGTATGCTGGATAAGGATCACTGTGTATTCTTCACCGGGCCCCATGAGCGAACGGAAAGCCCGCACATAACAGCCCGGCAGGGAGAGCTCCGTATCCGTATTCTCCACATTCTTTCCGTGGTTCAGCCTGTAAAGAAGGGAATCCACAGTATAGTATCTCCTTAAGATATCGAAGTTCTCGGCCGGCATGGCTGTATTGTCCGGATAATAAAGCGTATTGAGCCCGTGCATCCTGTCATGCCGTTCATCCGGCTCGCCGGCCGCCATGATCGTACCGCCTCCCGACAGAGAGGCGGCCAGGATATACTTTAAATTCACGGCCGGCCAGTATTTCAGCCCCTCTTCCATATCAGCCGGATACAGCTTCAGAACCACCCTCTGCCGGAACGGCTTCCGGTTGCTGTAGCAGATATCCGTCAGGCCCTCGAGGCTGCTTTGATGCCCGGCCCAGTTCTCGATGAACAGAAAATCGACCGCGTCATACATATCCCTGATGCCGTATTCGTTCACACAGTTAAACGTGACCGCGGAACGGTTCTTTCCCCTGCGGGCCATGTCCCTCACGTCCCGGACAAATCCTTTCAAAACAAAGCTCAACAGCCGGCCGCTGTATGAACTGCCCTTGCTGTAATACATCTCGTCAGGGCTGTGGCCGTAAGAATCGATCTCAAAACCGTCGAACGCCACAAGATCACCCGGTGAATTATCAATGGTCCTTTTCAGTTCCGGCATGATATAAGAATACCATTTCGTATCCGGGGCAATAGCCATAAGATGGAACCAGACAGGTTTCTTCTGCGCCCTGGCTTCCGGTTCTGTCATAACGCTGCCGTTGAATATCCTGGGATCACCTTTCCTGTCCGTCATAGGATACGGGTATCTTTGATACACACTCCCGGACGCGGCATAAGCCGCAATATAAGCAAGGGAGAGGATATTGCAGTCATAGGCCGCGTTCATCTTGTACTGGATATCCCTTGCCAGAATATTCTTCCCGCCGAACGGTTCGAACCGGTACACCTTCTCTCTGGGCGCATACAGTCCGTGGGCCGGAAAATAATCATAATATTCAATGGCATTGATATGAAGTTTCAGGAAATATGAAGTTTTTTTATTGTAATCCGTACCCAGGCGGTCCCAGTTGGCATAAAAACCATACCGGATATCGTCAGCGATCTCGCGGGCCACGGTAAAAACGTCCCTGACCTTATCTAAAAGGCTCCCTTTCCGGTACAGTTCCGCTTCCAGGATATATCCGCCTTCAGGAAAATCTTTCGTATCGATATCCGTGCCCCACCATTCTTTCACATTACTCACGGAAAGCTCTTTGACTACATCGCCTTTAAAATTCCTGACAAAGAAGCGGAGAGAAATGTTTCGTTTCTCCTTTCTGATGGGCCCCATGATCAGTATGATCCGGTTCATTTCACCGGGCCTGACCCAGGCCTTATCCAGGTTCATCTCCTGGATATAAATATCATTCCGGGTTCTCTGGAATTTATTCAGCTTCAGGGGAGTTAGTTTCCTTCCCGTGACAAGGGACCGCGCCTGTTTTTTTTCAGGGATAATT
>JAQTRT010000084.1 GCA_028711675.1 bacterium
TGTGTCCGGCCAGCTTGGGTATTCCTACTCCTATTCGGAATCCCAGAGCCTGGATTACCAGAAGAACGCTACGAACGAAACAGGATTCACCACCGCGACCAACTTCAGTTATTCCCAGTCTATCAGCTGGAATTCCAGCGGTTCTTTTTCGACAGGCCCGTTCAGCCTTTCCCCCAGTTATTCCTATAACTATTCACTCTCCCGTGCCCATAAGACGAATGCCTGGGACCTGAATTCACGGAACAGGAATATTTCACTCAGCATGAATCTTCCTAAAATTCTCATCCTGACGCCGTCCATGAACTATAATATTAACTACGCGGAATCCGGTTTCCATTACAAGGGCGAACGCAAGGAGAGGAAGTATGAGAACTATGACAAGGACCCCAATCTGTATAAGAACGCCACGACCAGCCAGAGCTTTACCCCCAGTATCGGATCGTTCAATCTGGACTGGTTTATGTTTAAGAGCTTTACGCCTTCTTATTCCCAGAGCATGGGTTTTTCCCAGTCCGACATTTCAGCGGTCTCTAACTCCATGCTCCAGACCTTCAATAAGTTCGCTGATCCCTTTCTGCTGAGGGTACCAGGGTATTATTTTTACATCCCGTACGTCAATCCCCATTTCCGCGTTTTCGATTTTGTCCGGCAATTCAAGGACGCAAAGTATCAGAATTCACTCTCTTACGGGAACTCGTTCTCGGCCTGGCTTGGCCTTTATTTCTTCGAGTGGTCGCAGTGGTCTCTCTCTTATTCCCTGAGCCAGAACGCTTCCCGTTCCTACAGTTCTTATTCCATCAGCCATTCCTGGAGCTTCAGCGCTTCCAGTTCGCTCGACCTGATGAAGATCTTTAATTTCTGGATCTGGCGCCAGAACTCCGATTTTGTCAAATCGTCCGCGATCTCTTACGGGCTATCCTACCGGAGAAACAATTCTTTCCAGCAGCTTGCCCGGGACGAGACCTATTCCCCCAGCCTTAGTTTCAGTTACCGGTGGAAATCGGATAAATCCATCAGCTGGAGCCTATCTTATTCCTACAGCATCAACCAGTATGAGGAATTCAAATCGTTTTACGACCTTCTCGAAAAAGACTATTCCAAGCAGTTCCGGGATGAACTAAGACCGAACGTGCAGAAATTCCAGCCTAAGATAGGCCAGACCTGGTCTTTTTCCACCTCTTATTCCTATTCCACGGACCTGGCCGAATACTGGAAACCCCCTTTGTTCTTTAAAAAACCCATTCATCTGGGATTCAAGATCAGCCATTCCGATACTCTTTCGTTCGCCCGTACAACCTATGATTACGGGAAAGATGAAGCCCAGAATGATATCATCCATCCCAAGGAAATGGTGCATCAGTTCAGCCTCAGCCATTCCATGTCCTTTACCATCAGCAAGAACATCGATGGCGGCGGAAGCGCCAAGCTGGTCTATGAAAAAACAAGAGAGGAATTGGGAAAACCGGGTGATGACCAGGACGATAAGGAACAGGTCTTTTCCTGGGAGGTCGGGATTAATGCTACGATCCGGTTCTAAAATGATATGTCCGGGCTTTTACATCCCGGTCATCGGGGGAATTTATCATTTTAATAGTTGATTCCGGATTTAAAAAAATTAATTATTTCATATGAACCTGATGAAAAGAACAATCCTGATATTATTCCTCTTATTCCCTTTATCCCTTTTTTCTAAAAACCTGGTCTATAACTGGTTCTGGGGTATCGAAAGGATCGACCATAATGATTATTTTATCCTGGACCTTCGGCCCGAATTCCATTATTCCCTGTTCCACCTGAAATTGGACATCCCTGTCGAAGTGAACAGCAACTGGACCCTGTACAGGGAACAGTGGAATGACAGCAAAGAGGATATTGTTTCCAAGATAGAATATTTCACCGTGACCAATAAAAACGGTTTTATCCGGCTGTCGGGCCTGAAGAACGTGAGTCTGGGGAACAAGGAGCTGGTCTGGGAATACCGAAACGATCTCTTTGAACCTTTTCAGAAAAAAAGGGGACTTTCCTCCCTTTTTTCTTTCAGGTCCTTTAACTTTCAATTTATCATGGATGACCTGGTCCGGTACGAACGTTTCTTTTTCCAGGCGGATTACCGGACGAAGAGGCTCGAAACAGGCATGGCATACGGCCTGGACAGGCCTGCTTCGGCAGATAAGATCGACCTTTTCCTGAATTATCATTTTTTCCAGAGAGGGGAGTGGGACTTTTTCTGGCCCGGTGATTACGTTCAGGACCTCAGGCAAAAGGCCTTTTTTTCGTCAGGTCTTGGCATGCAGTATGGCCCTCATATCCGTTTCATCAATAAGATAAAGTATTTCCGGGAACATAAGAGCGGAGCATATTATTTCGGCCCGTTCTATGTTCTATCGGAGCGAAGATCGAGCACGGACAAGCTGGGCTTTTCCTCAGAATTGAAATTTGATTTCTTCCGTTTTTTCAGCTTCGAGCTTCAGATCCAAAAATCCGGTTATCACGGCTGGGAGAGCCTGTTTCTTCTCCGGACAGGCCGAAGGTTCCCCTCCCGGATCCTGTGTGAACTGGAGATCGTCAACCGGGAGAATACGGACTGGTATGATGCGTTCCTGGAAACGGAACGGAATACAATCCTGAGCCTCCGGAGCGGTATCCCCTTATCCAGGAACCTGTGGCTGAAACTTGATTATTTAAAAAATTTTTCCGGTTCTGTCCGGTCTTTAAGAGGTGTTCATACGCTGCTTTTTTATTCCGAGTTTATTTTTTAGTTGAATTATATTTTTTATTGTTTAAATTATACACGGAATGATCGCTGTCGGTGAACGGGAAATGAAGACCTGCCGCCATTTATGAGAAGTGTTTATCTGAACAGAGGGGATGATTATGAAAAAAATATCGGTTATCCTTTTCTTTCTTTTATTCAGCGCATGGGACGGTACAGCCCAGATCACGGTCACAAGGATGAATAACCGCGCTGAAGTTCTCATGGCCTCCCTGAATGAAAAGAGCTGGCGCACGGCTGAACTGAACATGATACTGAACAGCCAGGACCGCATCCGTACCGGAAAAAATTCGACTCTGACGCTGAAATCCCTTTCTTATGAGGTCATTGTCTATGATAAAAGCACGGTCATCCTGGACGATATTCTGGAGAACCATATTACCGTCAAGGTCATGAACGGTAACCTGAGGGTTTCGAGCCATACCCTGGATAAAAAGGAAGAGCTTATCGTCAAGACCGGGAATTCGCAGGTCATACCCGCAGGATCGGATTTTGTCGTGAATTACACGACAAGGGATACGACCAGCCTTTATGTGTTTGACGGTAAAGTGAACATTGCCAATTTAGAGATGGCCCAGAACATGACGCAGGTGGATGCATATAAAATGACCAGTGTTGTGGCAGGTGATCCGCCGCTGCCTGTATCCGATATTCCTGAAAATATCCTGCAGCAGTACAACGTGGCTGCCAAACCCCAGCTCATCCAGCCGAAGATCGAGGAACCGAAACCCCGGGAACCTGTGATTACCCCTGTTCCCGAACCGGAAAAGAAGGCAGAGGAACCTAAAGAACCGGAAAAACCGAAAGAGGAGCTGAAAAAGGAAGAACCGCCTAAAGAAGAACCAAAGAAGGAAGAGCCGAAGAAAGAAGAACCCAAACCTGAGGAAAAAAAAGAGCCCTGGTGCAAAGATCCCAGGCTGAAGTTCAGTTTTAATATGGACATGCAGTATATGGAGTTCAACAATATCGGCCATTTTTCCCTTGCTCTGATGCCGGAATTCTCCTATTGCCGCATCGGTGTGGGACTTTATCTGCCTGTTTATTATGATTACCGGTATAATTTCCTGAAGCCCCGTAAATCCTGGTATAATTACAATGAATGGGACTTTATGGGCTTTAACGATTCCATTCATGACCTGTGGATTAAATTCCTGTATATCCGGTACGGCCAGAAGGGCGATCCACTCTATATCCGGATCGGCGGCCTGAACAGCGTTACGTTCGGTAACGGTTTCATCATGTATGATTATTCCAATATGGTCTATTTCCCGAAAGTAAGGAAACTTGGTCTTCAGCTCGATTATACTTATGAAAAGATCATGGGCGTAGAGACCATGTTCAATGACCTGAACAGGCTGAACTTGTACGGCGGACGTTTTCTGATCTATCCGCTCTTCTTCCAGCCTGATCTTGCGCTCCTGAATAAACTTCAGCTTGGCACAACCATGGTCTATGACCGTCTGGATAGTGAGAATAAGGTCATTAACTGGGGCCTGGACCTGGGGCTTCCTCTTGTGGAATCAGATCTGTTCAATTTACGGTACGGCATCGACTGGGCCACATTTTCGGTCTATTCGCCTTTAAGCCTGGAAACACAGAACTGGGAAGGCTCGGATAACTGGGGATTCGCCACGGGGTTCAGGGGCAACCTGTCGTTCCTGAAATACAGGGCTGAATACCGGTATCTACTGGACGGATACATTCCGGAATATTTTGATTCTTTTTACGAAATTCAGCGGTCCCAGAAGTTCCTGGGCCTGCTGGCCATGTACCAGGACCCTTCGCCGGGATCCCTGAACGGTTATCTGGTCATGACCGGTGTCGGTATCGGCGGCGCCGGCGAGATCGGCGCAGTCTTTCAGGAATATTATGATGAGCATAACAGGGCATCGAACAAGGCAAAAGTGTACCTCACCCTGAGCAAAGGGATCATCCCCATGTTCTACGGCACAGCTTCTTATAATAAGATCAATGTCGTGGGTATGACGGGACCAAGGAGCCTGTTCGGCAGGCTGTATGACCAGAACACTATGCTTGTCTTTGACGGCGCTATCCGTATCATGCCTTTCTTCTTTTTAAAGATCTATTATCAGCGGACTTTCCAGTATGATTCATCGGGGAAGCTCCAATCGTATGAAACATATTCCACGGGATTCAGCATAGGATTTTAAATGGCCAGGATCATAGAATTAAGTCCGGAAATATACAACCGTATCGCGGCCGGCGAGGTCATCGAGAATCCCGCTTCCGCGGTAAAGGAGCTTGTGGAGAATTCCATCGATGCCCACAGTTCCGGGATCTCGATATCCATCAGACAAGCAGGAAAAAAAGAGATCATCGTAACGGATGACGGGGAAGGTATGTCACAGGATGATCTCCGCCTTTCTATAAAAAAACACACTACTAGCAAGATCAAGGGCCTGGATGATCTGGACCGGATCCGGACCCTTGGTTTCAGGGGCGAGGCGCTCTCCTCTCTGGTCTCTGTCAGCCTGATGGAGATCAGTTCACGGCCTGAGAGATCGGACACAGGCTTGAAATTATCCGTTAAAAGCGGCGGTAAAGAGGTTAAAGAGGCGGAAACAGCCATGCCGCGCGGCACCAGTATCCGGGTCAGTAACCTGTTCTATAATACGCCGGCGCGCCTGAAATTCCTTAAATCGGAGAGCCGTGAACTGGTTCATATCAGGGAGATGCTGAATAAAATGATCATCCCCCATTACAATATCCGTTTTGAGATAAGGGTGGATGACGAAAATCCTGTTATTTATAAAAAAACAGAAAACCTGTTGGCGCGGCTCAGAGACCTGTACGGCCCGGAATTCGTGAAAGAACTGCTTCCTGTGGGATATACGGATAAGCGGGTCAAGTTGTCCGGATTCATCAGCAAGCCTTCTTACAGCCGTTCCAACAGGAATTTACAGCTCCTGTTCCTGAACAACAGGCCTATCCTGGCAAAATTCTATCCTTATTGGCTAACCCTTGCATACGAAAATCTTATAATGAGGAACCGGTTCCCCGCTGCCTTTATTTTCCTGGAAATGGACCCGCTTGATTTTGATGTGAACGTCCATCCGGCCAAGAAAGAGGTGCGTTTTTCAGACGAATACAATCTGGGGAATCTTCTCATCAGTACCATCAAGAGCTGTCTGAATGAAAAAGTGATCATCCCGGAGGTCGGCCGGGAACAAATATCCGGGAACGGAACGGATCCGGGAGCTCTGAAGAATAAGATGGGAGAGGGGATCAGCAGAGCCATCGATACTTTCCTGTATAAACAAGCGGACAGACCGTCCTATTCCTCTGTTATGACAGCCCGGGAGAGCGTTCCCGATGGGAGCGGAGCGGAGAACCGTCCCTGCTTTTCCATTTTTAACACATATCTGTTTTATGAGGACCGTGAAAAGAAAGAGGTCCTGATCATCGACCAGCACGCGGCTCATGAGAGGATCATTTATGAAAGATTAAAGCGGGGTCTCCGGGAGAAGGAGGAGATCTCCCAGAACCTTCTGATCCCCATCAACCTGCACCTGTCCGATGCCGAGTACCAGATCGTTATGGAACATAAGGGGGTCTTTGAGGAGGTGGGATACCGCATCGAACCCTTCGGGGGAAAGACGGTTGTGCTGAACGCCATACCGGCTTTTTTGAAACCTTCGGATGACCGGAGGCTTTTTCTCGATATCCTTTCAGACCTGCTTGAGAACAAGGAAACCGATCCTGTCCGCATGAAAGAGGAGCTTATTAAGAGCATGGCCTGCAAGGCAGCTGTGAAGGCCGGGGATACACTGGCCGGGGAACAGAAAGAATCACTGATCAATGAATTACTGAAGACAGAAGGCCGGTATACCTGCCCGCACGGCCGTCCGGCCGTGATCAGGCTGAGCATGAACGAGATCGGGAAATGGTTCCACAGGAAATGACTTCATTTCCCTTTCCTGTAATACTTCAGGTTATTGATAATTGAGATAGAACCGTAATGAAAGACCGGTATCTTGATCGAGATGAATTGATAGGGTATACGGTATTCATCATGCGTGAGCCATAATTCCGCTCCTTTTTCATTAAGACTCCTGTAATGGATGGACCTTACTTTTTTTTTCAGGCCGGGGATGTAGCTTTTCAACGGGATATATTTCACATAACAGGTTACTTTCTGGATCTTGTTGCGGTTGTGGAGGAAGAAGGTGACCTTGCCGTTGGGAAGAGGGCTCAGGTCCCGTATATAAAAAAGCAGCGTGTCCAGGCTCAAGGGCTCGTTTTCGTAGGAAAAGGTCTTTTCCCCCCTCTTGTCCTTGAAATAAATCGTTTTATCCTGCCTGTTAAAATAAAGCAGTGTCTCGTTTTTCCACTTTTTTTCCGAGATTCTTGTTTTAATGAGCACGGGCAGCAGCGTTCCTGTGTCGACATAGGAATCGATGATGTTATGGAGATGATATATTTTGTCCACACTGGGGATAGTCTTGATCTCGGTATGGATGTGATAGACCTCACGGTTGCTGAGGGTCACGATATCGCGTATAACGGTCCGCTGTTCGGCTACCTTGACGTTAAAGGCCGTGATGTCGTAAATGAGCGTCTCGCCCTTACGGAAACGGGTATTAAAATTGGTAGCGGAATAGGAAAGTGTATTCAGGAACAGAAAAATAATAAATGTCCCGACGGTCTTTTTCATCTTATGATCAATGTAATGAAAACAGAACTATTGTCAATCTTTTTAAGCGGTTCCCGGGGCTGCCGCTTCTTTATACTCCAAGAAATGTCATGAACGTCGATACCGGGCCAAAAATCAGTTCTTTAAAATCCCGGAATTGTCCTTGTTTTTGTCCCTTTATCCCGCCAGCAGAAAACTTTATTTCTAACTTGACATTTAAGTAGAACGTATTAAAATCTATATGAGGCATCGTAAGGAGGTTCATCATGAAATCTTCTGTTACTATTGTTTTATATCAATGCCGGGACAAGCTTACGTCCGCATTAAAAAAGAACCTGATCAATGACAGTCAGACCATCGATATCATCGATGATGAAAAGGACCTGCTTCGCCTTTGCGATGCCAATAAATACTTCATTATCGTCTATGACGGCAAAGAACGAAAGCATATCAAGGGCATCCTTCCCAGGATACTGAACAAGAATGTGCTGCTGCTCTTTCTCCTCACCGGTCCGGAATCAAAGAAGCATAATTTCAAGAAAAATTCGGAGGAAAGGGTGCTTTTCATTACCATGCCTCCCAGCCTGCAGGAATTATCCCAGCAGTTCGACATTATTTACAAGGCCCGGAGGCTGGAAGTGGCCAGTAAGGAATACGAAGAGATCCTGAAGGCCTATGAGCAGACCGGGGAGCTGAGCCGGAACGAACTGATGAATATCAGGGAAAGCCTGGCTGCATGGGAAAAGGTGGGAGAATTATCCCGGAAGGAACTGATCGAATATAATAAAGAACGGGAAGCTTATGACTCCCTTATCGAATTCATCAATAATGAGAATATGTTCAAGGATAAAGTGCTGAAAGCCTGGGAACAGGCCATGGAAATGGGACGGGAGGAACTGGTCAAGGCTTACGAGGAAATAAAAAAGTACGTTCACCAGAGAGAGGAAACGCAGGGCGGGAAACCGGAGGGGAAATCCGGCACCGATACGGAACCGTCCCGATAACGCGTCCGGTCATTGAATGACACAAGAGAATAAAAAATTCATATTATCACAAAAATATTCCAACGTTGACCAAAGGCGGAAGAACGCAAGGATCCCGGTCGAGATAAGGGGTTCCTTTGTCTTCATGGATGCCAGCAGTAAAATAAGCGATCTCTGTCTCGTGAACAGTCTTTCCACCGGCGGTCTGGCCATTGAGGCCAGTTCGGTACTGTCCATCGGCGATGTGATCACGGTTACTTTCATCCTGGAGGACCACATCATCAGTGAGGTCTGCAAGATCACCCGGATCCACGGGAAAGAGGTAGGCTGCAGATTCATCAGCCCCGTTCCCCAGAACGTCCAGTTCATCGGCAGCTTTATCTATAAGAAATTATTCTCAACATGAAGATCATGCCTTTATTGAAAAAGATCCTGCTTTATTCTGGCCTGGGCATTCTTCTCCTTTTAGTCATTTTTTCAGTAGCTTACAAGATATTCATCACACCGGCTTTTGTGTCCGGGAAAGTGAACGGGATACTGAAACGTTCTTTTCCTGTTCCTGTCTCGTTTCGTATCAGGAGCATCAGCCTCTTAAGCGGGATCGAGATCGAACATGTGAAGGTATATAATCCGCCTTCTTACAGAAGGGACCTTTTTCTTTCCATCGATAAGGTAAAGATCAAATATAACTTCCTCTCTTTTCTTTTACTGAAGATCAAATTCGATGAGATCGTTATTCAGGATCCGTATGTTTTCCTGGAATACAGTCCCCGGCTGGGAAAGTGGAACTTCGCCTCCTTTACAGGCGCGCCGAAAAAGAAAGAACAAGAAAAGAAAACAGGTCCCCTTTCCGTCGATTTTGACTTGAAGAAGTTCAATATCAATAATCTTCAGGTCGAGCTGTATAAGGATCTTTACCTTCTGGTAAAAGGGTTGAACCTGGCCTTGAACCTGAACCTGGACCGGACATCCCTTGAAGGAGTAAAGAAAGTAAACCTGCGTTTTTATAATACAGGGAAAGAGAATATCATACTCCGGAGATCCGGGATGAACCTGATCATGCCGTTTCATCTGGACATTCTCCTCAATATCCCGGACCGGAAAGAAGGAAGGATCCGGCTCTCCTATGTGCTGGAGAAACAGCTCGTGGAGATTAATAATAAATTCATCCGGCTCCCGGACCTCCGGTTTAAACTGGATTCCCGGATCTTTTTAAACCAATACTCCCTGTCCATCGAGGAACTGCTGTTCCTTGTGAACAAGAATCCTGTCCTGAACCTGAAAGGCCGGATCATCCGGTTCAACAAGGAAGCCCGTGTGCAGATCGTATCAGCCGGGAATCATGTCGATCTGAATGATTTTGAGGACCTGATCCGGACCTTATTGAACAGGGAGAGGCTTAAGATCAGCGGCCAATTCAGGACGGATGAACTGGTCATCCGGAACGATCAGGCATCCGGTCCGGTCAGGATGGCCAGCGAGTTCAATCTCAGAGACTTGAACTTTACCCTTCCGGAGAACAAGATAAACATCCAGGGACTCGGTCTGAACTTCCTTTTTAAAAATGATGAAAAGAACAAGGTCCGGGCCAGTGTCCGTATGCGTGCCGCAATTATACAGTTCGATCTTGTCCAGGTCTCCAATTTTAATTTTCAGATACAGGCCGGCCTGGATAATCTTATGAAACTCCGTTCTGTCCGTGCCTGGACCAGGGATTGCAGGATCAATCACGGTAATTTTAATACAGATCTCCGGTATTCGGACGGTTTACTGATCGGTAATATAGAGCTGAAAGGCCTGGATATCGGGCAGTTCAACAGGATGGTTTCAGGCCATCTGGACCTGGTCCATTCCATCCGGTCCGGGAATAAAGACGTCATCAGGAACAGAACAACCGTAACCATACCCGATTTTCAGGTGAATACGTTCTTTTCGAACAGGAAATTCCCTTCCAAGACCATCCCTTTGTCGTTCGAATCGGACCTTTCATTCTTTCCCAGCGGGATGAGGATCGATATCCCGGCTCTGGAGTTCAAGGCCGGCAATATCCTGGAGAGTATCCTGGCTGTTCAGAAAAAGGAAACGATCGAAGCTGAAATAAAACATTTATGCCTCAGGCTTGAAAATATCATACCAGCCCTTCCTGAGAATCTCCTTTACAGTATCCCTTTTACGCGTTTAAAAGGTTCCCTTTTTTTAAACGGTTCCTTCCTCATGGAAAAAGAACATATGAAAGCGCATCTGTTCCTGACCAATGATCCCATCACGCTGGAAAAGGATAACAGCGGTCTTGTCATACAGGCCGTTTCTTCAGAAATGAAATGGGAGAAAGAGATGAGCAATCAGCATATCGTCTGTTCTCTCTCCCTTTCCAATATTGAAAACAAGTACCGTTCTTTTAATACCAATATCAATGATTATAATATTTCCTACTCCAATATTGCGGGAAAGGTCGGGCTGTTTTCCAGGGCCCGTCTTGCACCCGGAGGACTGGTGCTGGAGGACCTGGACGTTCAGGTGCCTGACCTTCATTTCCGTCTTTCTGCCAAAGGAAGCATGGCCGGCAAGCCTGTGCCTCTGATGGATTTTAAGGCATTGATGAGTTTTA
>JAQTRT010000085.1 GCA_028711675.1 bacterium
CACGCAGATCCGGGAGAAGTCCAGTTCATTGGCGTAGTTCAGCACTTCCGTATGGTGTTTCATGGCTTTCTTCCCCAGTTCCATCATGTCGCCCAGGACAGCGATCTTATTGCCGAACTTCAGGTTATGGATGAAATAAAGCATGGCTTTAACGGACGTGGGATTGGCATTGTACGCGTCGAAATAAACAAAACCTTCCCGGCATTTCATAATGTTCCCCCTGTCCTCCAGGGGTTTGAACTTCTCGATGACTTTCCGTATTTTCTTCTTATCCAGTTTAAAGGAATCACAGACAGTGAGCGCAGCCAGCAGGTTGTACAGGTTATGCTCGCCGATGAGCCCGAACTTCATCTTCTCGCCTTTGTACACGACCTCAAAGCCGTCCAGCCCCAGGTTCATGTAACTGTCGAACCGGTTCACCTTATCCATGTCCAGGTCCGAGTTCAGGGTAAAACCCAGCACCCTGCTCTCCGAATTGTTCAGGAAGTAATTATAATATTTATCATCAAAGTTCACGACCAGGGTTTCTTTGATGTAAGGCATCAGTTCTCCCTTGGCCTTGGCCACGATCTTGTCGTTCTTTAAAAATTCCAGATGGGTCTCGCCGATGTTGGTGATGACGCCTGCATCCGGCTCCGTCATATAGCCCAGCCTCTGCATCTCGCCGATATGGTTGATACCGAGTTCGACCACCAGGACCTTGATCCTGGGCGTTAACTGAAAGATGGTCTGAGGCACGCCGATCTCATTGTTATAATTTTTTTCCGTTTTCAGGACTTCATTTTCCCGGTAACGCGTCAGAAGCAGCTGGTAGATGAGTTCTTTGGTGGTGGTCTTGCCGTTGCTTCCCGTGACCGCGATCACCACAGGATTGAAACGGCGGCGGTAAAATGCGGCGATGAGGCCGTAGCTCCTCAACGTATCCTCCACTTTAATGATAATGAAGGAAGCCGGTATATCCTTGTATCCATGCTTCTTAAAATCGCTCTTGACTTTCCCGAGTTTCGTGATGTCCACCAGGGCGCCGTTCGCCCCTTTCCGGAAGCTTTCCACGACATAATCATGGCCGTCAAAATTCGGGCCTTTCACAGCGATGAAAAAATCCTTCTTCTGAAGAGTGCGGGTATCCAGGGAAAACCGGTTAATCACGGCCTGAGAACCCTGGACCAGCTTCCCCTCAGTTGCGTTCAGTATTTCTTCAACTGAGATATTTAACATGGGACCTCTCCTGATAATTTTAAAACAGCTTCCTTATCGTCGAAAGGAAATTTTTTATCCCCGATGATCTGGTAATCCTCGTGACCTTTCCCGGCCAGGAGGAGGAAATCATTCGCCCGGGCCAGCGAGAGCCCTTTTTTAATGGCTTCATACCTGTCCACAATGGTGAAATACTCCGTGTGCGGACGTATGCCTCTTTCCACTTCGCGGATGATGGATAAAGGATCTTCCCTGCGGGGATTATCCGATGTGATAATGACAATATCCGACCTTTCGGAAGCCACCCTTGCCATATGCGGCCGTTTCCGGCGGTCGCGGTTCCCGCCGCACCCGAAAACAGTGATGATGCGGTCCGGTTTCAGCTCCTTGATGGCTTCCAGGACGTTCTGCAGGGCGTCCTCGGTATGGGCATAATCGATGCCCACATAAAAGTCCCTGATCTTCTGCATTTCCATACGGCCTGCCACAGACCTTAATTTCTCCACAGCAGCAATGATCCTTTCGACGGGGACGCCTTCGATGATACCGATCCCGGCAGCTGAAAGGATATTATACACATTATGCTTTCCGATCAGGCCGGAAGAAACGGTAAAACGCCGCCCCTTGTACGGGAACTGGAACTTTGTCTTATCCAGGCTGATATGGATATTATCAGCCCTCAGGTCGCAGGGGGAATCGATGCCGTAACTGAAAGTAATGAAGCTTTTCTGCTGTCTGAACTGCCTGATCAGTTTCCGGCCGTACCGGTCATCCTGGTTGATCAGGCCTGTCTTTACTTTCTTCTCGCTCCGGACAAGCAGTTCGAATATCTTTCTCTTAGCCCTGAAATAACCGGAAAAATTCCTGTGGAAATCAAAATGGTCCTCGGTAAGATTTGTAAAAATGACGGAATCAAAATGCACATCGTCCACGCGGTTCAAGCTGAGCGAATGGGACGAGACCTCCATCACCACATACCTGACTTTCTGCTTCACCATGTCGCTGAAAAGGGCATGAAGATCGAGCGATTCCGGTGTCGTGGCGCTTGCGGGAAGGGACTGGTTGTTGACCCTGTAATTGATGGTACCGATCACACCCACTTTATACCCCTGTTCCTGGAGGATCTTTTCGATAAGGTAAGTTGTGGTGGTCTTTCCGTTGGTTCCCGTGATGCCGATCACATTCATCTGACGGCAGGGATGCTGGAAAAAATTCGCGGACACACGGGAGAGGAGGATACGGTTGTTCCTGAACCGGATGAACGGGACCTTCTTTTCCCCGCAGACAAGATAGGATTTCTCGATCCGTATCTCTTTCTTATCAAGGGAACGCAGGCTCTCGAGGGCAATGCAGGAGGCGCCGTTCATGACAGCAGGAAGGATGTACTGGTGGCCGTCCGTGGAAAAACCCTTGATGGCCACGAAGAGAAAGCCTTTTTTGACGTTCTGCGAGTTATAGGCGATACCGCTGATATCCAGATCATTCAAACAAGAAGCAGGTCTCAGGTTTAAACCCCTGACAAGGTCAACAAGCTTCAAAAATCCCCTCCCGATTATTATCTTAACAATGCAAACTTTTCTTTATTGTTCAATCCTTGATCAGCGCTTTCTCCTCTCTCTTTTGAAGTTGGGAAACATGCATCTGATCCTTATCCCTGGATGCCGTATCATCTATCCAAATGATGTCTTCCTGCCTCACCAGGTTCAATTTCAGCTCTTTCTCCGCGATCCCGCCGATCCGTTCCGGCGAACTGAGGAACGAAATCTCGGTCTCCAGCTTGATCTTCTCTTTCTGCAGTTCGGAAAGTTCCATTTCCATCCTCTTCAGATGGTATTTGGAATCCGACACACTGATGCTCTGGCTGATATAGAGAAAAAGCAGTAAAATGAAAAGGAACGCCCAGAGGCTATAGTTTAAAAATGCCCGAAAAACATTCCTGTTCTCGCGGATCTCGTCAGGTAACAGCATAATCTCATACCCTTTCTCCCTCCCGCTCTCTCTCTATCATCGGCATTTATCAAAGAACAGTTAAATTCTTTCTAAAAAAAGAAAAAATGGCTGTTTTTGGCCTTTAACCTGCTTTCTCCACAGCCCTCAGTTTTCCGCTGCGGCTGCTCGGATTTTCGCCGGACTCTTTCGGACCGGCTATGACGGGTTTTTTGGTCAGGAGCCTGACCCTTTCCCTGATCTCCGGATGTTCCTGCCCTTTCTCGTCGATACCGCGGCTGTAGAGCCTGAACTTGTTCTTCACGATCCTGTCTTCCAGGGAATGGTAACTGATGACCACCATGCGTCCGCCGGGCGCCAGAAGCGAGATACCGTCGTCCAGGACCTTTTCCAGGTTATACAGTTCGTTGTTCACGGCGATACGGAGCGCCTGGAATGTCTGGGTAGCCGGATGAATCCATCTTTTCCAGAATTTCCGGGGTACCGCTCTTTCGATCAGTTCTTTCAGCTCAACAGTGGTTTCGATCTTCTTCTGCTTACGGTACTCACAGATCCTGTGAACGATGGGTTTGGTCCACCGTTCCTCGCCATAGGCCCAGATCAGCTTGATCAGGTCCTGTTCATGGTATCGGTTCACGATATCACTGGCCCTAGTCCTGAGCTTTTCGTTCAGCCTCATATCGAGACCGGAATCCCTTTCAAACGAGAATCCCTTATCGCTTTTTTTATAATGAAAAACGGAAAGGCCCAGGTCGAACAGGATCCCGTGAACCTGTTCCAGCTTCAACCTTTCCGCGATCTGCCGCAGGTTCTGGAAATTATCATGGATAAAAATGACGTTCCCGAAACTCCTCAGTCTTTCTTTGGCTTTCTGGAGGATCTCATCGTCCTGTTCAATGCAGATCAGACGGCCGATCCGTGCTTGCTTCAGAATTAATTCGCTGTGGCCCCCTTCCCCGGTCGTACAATCAATGTAGACCTGGCCGGGGGCCACAGCTAAATAGCTCAATGTTTCAGCCGGCATGACCGGCTTGTGCAAGAACATGAACCCCTCCCAATTATAATCCGATATCTTTCATTTGCTTGATAAAATCTTTCTCATTGTTCCTGAATTCCTGCCAGTACTTATCCCAGTTCTCTTTTGACCAGATTTCGATCCGACTGGCTGCTCCGGAAACCACGACTTCTTTGGAAATATTGGCATGTTCCCTTAAGTTCTGCGGCAGCATGATCCTGCCCAGCTTGTCGAGTACGCACTCGGACGCCGGTGAGATAAAAAAGCGGATAAAATCCTGTGAAGCTTTATCAAGGATAGACAGCTTTTTGGCTTTTAATTCTATTTCTTTCCATTCTTCGCTGGTATAAGCGAATAAACATTTTTCAAATCCCTGGGTAATGACAAGTATCTCCGAATCCCCGACCTTATTCATCTGTTGCCGCAATTTGTTGGGTATGGCGATCCGGCCTTTCTCATCCAAGGAATGGAAAAAAGTTCCTTTAAACATTCTTCTCCCTTTATACGGACTTTTTCATTAAAAAAGAGGATAATACTTCCACTTTTGTGGATCAGGTCAACACTTATTACCACTTTTATCCACTTTTTACCATTTTAAACCATTAAATTACAATGTCAAGGAAAAAGTAAATTTTTTTTTCCACAATTATGCTATCCCGGCAAGTTGCTATCAAAAGCATGGGAAAGAATGGGGACAATGGTAATTCTTTTCAACTCCCTGACATTATTACCACCGTCCCCATTCTTCATACGGACATCGATTACCTGAAAGACAATATCCGGTTCATCAGCGCGAGTAAATTTTTAAATGGTCTGGTATAGAGAAGATAGGAAGGTGGTATCAATATCTGACGGGCTGTTGCCCAAACGACTTTTTTGGGACAGCCCCTTCTTTGGGCCACAGCCAGCTGACATATGACATAAGTATATCCATTATATATAATATGGCACAATTTTCAAACAAGGTGAGTAACCATATCCGCTACATATCGGCTGATGGCCAGGCAGGCAGTGAGACCCGGTGATTCGATCCCGACCAGATCGATCAATCCCGGAAGCCCTTTCTCTTTTTCTTCCATAATGATGAAATCATGGAACCCTTCCCCTTTGATCTTGGGCCTGATCCCGGCCGTATCAGGATGAAAAGCTTCTTTCCGCAGGCCTGAAATGATGCACGCGGCTTTTTCATAAAAACCACCTGATTTATTCCCATCAACCCCGTAATCCAGGTTCTCCACATATTCCGTATCCGGCCCGAACCTCAGCCGGTTGTTCAGGTCCAGGGTGGCATGCACGCCAAGACCTGTCAGTTCTTCATGGGGAACGGGATAGACCAGCCTCTGGAGAGGGGGCTTCCCTGAATACGCAAAATAAGATCCTTTGCAGAAGGCTATCCGGTATCCTTCTTTGTCAATATCAATACCGGCCAAGCTGGCTATCTTATCGGAAAAAAGCCCGGCACTATTGATGACGATCCTGGACCTGAATGAGAAGTCCGGATCTTCCTCAATACCGATACGGAATCCGGGCATTTCAGGTCCGATCCTGTTAACTGTGGTGTGGAAGGAATACATCACATTCCTGTTCCGCCCTTCCTGATATAATCCCTCCATTAATCTATGGGAATCGATGATGCCTGTATGAGGAAGGAAAACAGCATTCAGGCACTTCACTTGAGGTTCCAGCTTTTTCACATCAGCCTGATCATACCAGTATATCTCCTTTACCTCGTTCTGTCTCCCCTGTTCGAACAACAGCTTTAATTTTATCACTTCCTCCGGACAGGAAGCCACGATCAGCTTGCTTATCCGTTTATGGGGAATATCCTTCTTCCCGCAGAATTCATACAGCAGCTCCGCGCCCTGCCTGCATAATTTAGTCTTGAGGGAGCCGCTCCTGTAATAGATCCCGGAATGGATCACTTCACTGTTCCGGCTGCTCGTTTCCATGCCGAACTTCTCATTCTTCTCCAGCACAAGGATATTATCATGCTTTTTTGACAATTCAGCGGCAAGGGCCAGGCCGACCACTCCGGCGCCGATGATCGTGATCTTTATCTCATCCATATCTATGTCCTTTGTGTCCTGTTCCAGGTTTCATCCATACTTATTTTACCGTTTTTAAAAAGATCATCCACTATTTTTATTTGCTTTTAATTTTTTATATGCTATATTTTTTTCATCAATCACGGAAAGAGGGAAGACGCATGAAAATATTATTCTTAGGCGAAAAAGCGGAAGGTTCGGCGGAATACGTCAGGGACTGCCTCCTGGAACTCGGTCATGATGTCGTCCATTTCGGTTTTGACCAAAAAATTCCGGACTTTAAAGATAATTATAATGCTATCATTGTCAGCGACTACCCCAGCAAGGAGATCAGCAGCGGACAGAGCAAGGCCATCATTAAAATGGTGGAGAACGGCAGCCGTTTTATCATGATAGGGGGCTGGGGGAGCTTCAACGGTAAGGGGAACAGTTATTATGGCCACCCCCTGGCTGATTGCCTGCCTGTTATCCTGTCCCCGAAGGATGACAGGAATAATGTTCCGCAGGGACTGGTCATCTTCCCGGACCCTGACCTGCATACGGACATGCCCATCAACTGGCTCGAACCGCCCATTGTCTGCGGATATAACGCTGCCATGCCCAAGGATACAGCCCAGGTCCTGGTCTGGATGAAACCTGTCCAGACCGACGGGTCCAAGATCATGCTGAAAAAGCCCGTGCCTCTTGTGATCAAAAACTTTTTCGGGAAAGGCGTATCCATTGCCTGCCTGACAGACCTGGCCCCGCACTGGTGCGGCGGACTGGTGGACTGGGGCAGCAGGCGCCTGGGATTGGCGCACGTGGAGATCGGCGATATGTTCATCCTCTTTGTCCAGCTTCTGCTGGAAATATGAGAGGAAAGAAAAATAATACAGTTGTTACTTGATGGTTAAGTACAAAGTTTAAAATTTTTATTCGAAAAGAACTAAAAAAGGAAATCCGCATGTTAAAATTCTGGCTCAGCTTTGTTCCCTTGTTCATAGCTGTTGATGCCATAGGTATCCTGCCCATGTTCATCAATCTCACAGAAGGCCTTTCCCGTAAAAAAAGGGACCGGGTGATCCTTCAATCCATCATCACGGCCATGCTCGTGGCTCTCCTTTTCCTGGCCATCGGCAAGGTATTGCTCCGGCTCCTCGGCATCACAGTGGCTGATTTCATGATCGCAGGCGGTCTGCTCCTGTTCCTGCTCTCCATCAATGACATGCTGAGCATGGAAAAAAAACAGCGCAGTATCGATCCGGACAGCCTGGGCGCGGTCCCGATCGGCGTTCCCCTCATTGTAGGTCCTGCTGTACTGGCAGCTACCATTCTGCTGGAAAGCCAGTATGGATGGCTCCCCACGGTCGTAGCCCTTATCATAAATATTTCTTTAGCCGGCCTGATCTTTTATTATTCCCATACCATCAACCGGTTCCTCGGGAGATCGGGCGCTAAAACACTCTCCAAACTGGCCAGCCTGCTTTTGGCCAGCATCGGCATTATGATCATCCGGAAAGGGATCATGATCTTCCTGAAGACCGGGGATTCTTCCATCATCTGAAAGGTATGAACATGAAAAAAATATTATTCCTGCTCCTGATATTCCTTCCGTCCGGCCTTTCAGCCAATCATTATTCAGGCGAGATAGAGAGCGGTATCCAGCTGAACCACCCCACGGCTTCATCCGTGGGAGCAGGCCTGGCCCGGTTCAGGCTCGGCGCTGAACTGAACACACCTCACACCAATATCCGGCTCCACCTGAGGGCCTGTACAGCATCCGGGAAATCATTTTTCGGATCTGCTTCGCTCATGGCGCCGGCCAATGCCATCAGCGTGGACCCCAAAGAACTGACCCTGGACCAGGCTTATTTTTCAATGGAAAAAGGAGGCGCCTTTTTCTGTATCGGCTTGATGGATCCGGCCCAGTTCACGCCGGAGCATACGGGATTCTTCAGTCTCACTTTAACCGGGAACGAAAGCACGCAATTCCTTTCAACGCATTTTCTCTGGCTCCTGGCCAACAACGGTCTGGACCAGATGGTTTACCAGTCCCTGCCCGCTGTATTCTTCGGATTCCGGATAACCCGGAACATCCGGTTCAGGACAGGCATGACCTTCGGCCTGGCCTCCCAGCACCTGTTCCTGAGGAACTCCATTCCCGCGGAGCTTGAATTCATCTCTTCCTGGCTCCATGTCTCCCTGAACGCCGGGTTCGGCGATGCTCATTCCTCCTACACGCATAAGATTTCGCCCTCATACGGATTCATCGTGGAAAAGAGCCTGGTCCGGCATCTCTTTGTGTTTGTCAAAGGGAGCATTGTGGAAAAGGACCTGAAGACGTACAGGACCCCGGACCAGCAGTTCTCCGGCGATTACCTGGTAGCAAAGGAATTCTCCACATTCGACAAACACATCAGTACCGGGATCTGTTTTCAAAAAGAAGGACGCAGTGCCGGCATCGGATACAGCCGGGCTTCGGAATTCGGCAGGAGCGAAGCAGAGAAGGTCATTGAAATATATGTGCGGCAGAAGGTCCTGGACACGTTCGACCTGACACCGGATTTCCAGTATATCTTCCATCCCAACGGAAATAAAAACGTATCCTGCATGTGGATCGCGGGGCTCCGGTTATACTATCCGTTCGACCTGATTTAAAATCCACAATATCCCCTCATTTTATTTCTCAATATACACCGGCGTGCCCATTTCGATGAACGGATCGAGCAGGACAACATCCTCGTTCCTGAGCCGCACACAGCCTGATGAGATGCGGTGGCTCACTGAAACAGGGTCGTTTGTGCCGTGGATAGCAAGGCCTGTGCCCTGGCCCCGGTACCTGTTGTTCTGGTCCCTGGGAATGAGACCTTTTCTTAAAAACTCGTTATACATACGAAGATCATCCTGATTGGGAAAATCGATCCCGAAATACCGCGGTCCGTAAACCCGGTATCCGGCATCCGTGTCCGGTTTGCCCCAGAGAAAATGCCCTTCTTTGGCCTTGAAGTAGATGGAGTTCATATATTTCAGTTTCTGGTAAGACTCGCTCTTGATATCCGCGTCCTGGCTCAGGATCTCGTTTACGAAATAATACCCTTCCGGCGTGCCGTTGTCGCCCTGATGCACCTTCCTTTCAAAATTCTCCTTCCGTCCTACAGCAATGTCCAGGACCTTCAACACTTCCCACTTCCGGTTCACGACAAAGAGCCTATACTTGGATTTTTTCACGTAGATCATGTACGGGGAATAACTGGCGGAAAAGACCCTGACCATGACGGATTTCGAAAGCCCGTGTTTATCGATCAGATCAAAATTAACCAGGAACGAGCAGAAGAAAAGGGTCAGGAAAACAGGTTTGGTTTTAATAATAAAGCTCTTGATGGCGCGCCGTCTCCTTTCTGGATTTTAAGGGGCAGAAAAAGCAGGGTATAGGCTCCCTGTTCCGTGCGGGTCAGGTCCAGGCCTTCCAGGATGATCACGTTGTTCTTCAGCAGGGTCCTGTGCACGTCACCGCTCCCCTGGTACTTCTCTATGGAAAGATAATCAATGCCGCAGACCCTGATCTTATGCCGGACCAGTTCCCTGGCAGCCCCAAGACCCAGGGCCGTGAAGCCGGGAAAGAACTTTTTTTTAAATAACAGCCTTTTCCGGCTGTTGGCTGTTCTGAAAATAACAGCTTTATACTTTTTAAGATCGATGGACCTGATGTCATCCGTACCCACTTCCCCGGACCTGACCTCTTTAACGTAACAGGGCAGGATCAGGTCTTTTAATTTAAAACTGTCAACTCCCATCCCTTTCCGGAAGAAATGGGAAGGCGCATCCACGTGAGTGCCGTGATGCGTACTGAAGAGAAGCTCGGATAGATTCACTTTATCCCCGTTCATGATCTCCTTGAATTTCCTGATCCTGATACGGGGGTCTCCGGGCCATGTCAGCAGCTCATTCGACAAGGTCATGCTGATATCATATATCTTGAAACGCATATCCATCCCTTATGGTATATAAGAATAATTTAAAGTAATTTCAATAAATTTCGGAATGTACCGGGCTGTTCAAGGGTCAGAGCTTGTTTTTTCAGTTTTTCCCTGATTAACCCGAATGAACTTCCTCCGGTACAAGTCGAACCGGATCAGGTCACCGGTCTTTAACTGCTGCAATTTCCCGGAATCCGCGTATTCCGGTTCCATGTAGCCAAAGGCAAGACCGTACGTAGCCCCGGAAAAACGGCCGTCCGTAACAAGCAGGCTCTTCCCGGCCAGGTCCTTCTCCTGGTTCAGATACTCGGAAGCATAATACATCTCCGGCATGCCTTTGGACCTGCGGCCTTCGTTCAGGATAAAAAAGACCGGCTGTGACTCAGGGAGTTTCCTTTTTTTCCTCCATAGTTCCAGGTTTCTCATCAGTTCCTGTTTCCTGTTCAGAAGCACGGCAATGAAATCTGATTCAGAATGAAAGACCATGGCTGTCAGGACCTTTCCGTGGAATCTTTTCAAATTCAGGTATTCCTCCCTGTCCGCCTTGATCAGCAGGCGGTTGAACAGATTACCGGAAAAAGAGAGGAACCGGGACTGGTCCAGGACAGGGAAAGACTTTTCCTGGACATGGGACATTCTTCTGCTCCAGCGGCCTGAGACAGTATCCCTGTCCGCGATCACCTTATTTCCAAGCAGGAATTTAAATAAAGGGAGGACCTCTTTTTTTTCCGCCAGATCATGGATGCTGCGGTCCGCCGGGATAAGGACCGGCCTG
>JAQTRT010000086.1 GCA_028711675.1 bacterium
CCTGGATTATATACAGCTTCACGGAAGCGAGGGAAAGGAGTATATCCGTTCCCTGAAAGGATTCAGGATCATCAAAGCCCTGCAAGTAGGCCCCGGTTTTACGGAGCAGGATCTGGTTCAGGCAGCTTCTTTACCTGTCAGATACGTTCTCCTGGACACAGCCCGCTCCGGAACAGCAGGCGGAACAGGCCTGGCTTTTTCCTGGGCTTCGTTCCCTTTTATCCGTGAACATAAGAACATCATCATATCCGGAGGCTTGAACCAGGGGAATATCCCGGAAGCCATACGTTTCTTTCGGCCCGCAGGCCTGGACATCAACAGCGGAGCAGAATTAAGGCCGGGCATCAAGAGCAAACGTAAAATAAACAGGATACTAAAAAAGATCAGAAACAGATCCACAGGATAGCATTATCAGGAGGAAAATATGAACAGGAAATATTACGGTGAATTCGGCGGCCAGTATGTGCCTGAAGTTTTCATGCCGGCACTGGAAGAACTGGAACATTCTTTCCGCCATTACAAGGATTCCGATGCTTTTAGATCGGAATACCGAAGGATCCTGGCGGATTTCGGAGGCCGTCCTACGCCTCTCACGTTTGCTGAACACCTTTCACATTTAAAGAGATGCCGGATCTACCTGAAACGGGAGGACCTGCTCCATACCGGCGCTCATAAACTGAACAATACCGTGGGCCAGGCCCTGCTGGCCCTAAAAATGAAAAAGAAGGAGCTCATTGCCGAGACCGGAGCAGGCCAGCACGGCGTGTCCGTGGCTACAGCAGGCGCTTATTTTAATATTCCGGTCAAGGTCTTCATGGGCGCTGAAGACGTAAAACGGCAGGCCCTTAATGTGTTCAAGATGAAACTTCTTGGCGCGGAAGTAGTGCCTGTAAAAAAAGGCCAGCGGACGCTTAAGGATGCCATTAATGAAGCGTTCCGTTACTGGAGCTCCCATGTAAAAACATCATATTATCTCCTCGGTTCTGTTATGGGGCCTTATCCTTACCCCGAGATCGTGAAATATTTCCAGTCTATCATCGGGCAGGAAGTACAGTCCCAGATCCTGAAAGCAGAACAACGGTTGCCGGATTATATCGTGGCATGCGTAGGAGGCGGTTCCAATGCCATGGGTATCTTCAACACATTCATCCCGAACAAGAAGATCAGGCTTATTGCCTGTGAAGCGGGCGGCCGACAGCTGAGGCCGCAGCTCCATTCTGCTACGCTGAACAAAGGACGGCTGGGTGTTCTGCACGGCATGAAGACGCTCCTCCTGACCGACAGGTTCGGCCAGATCGAGAAGGTCCATTCCATCGCCCCCGGTCTCGATTATCCGGGCGTAGGGCCTGAACTTTCCTTTCTTGCCAGGACCAAACGGATCGAACCTGTCAGCATCAATGACGATGAAGCGGTCAAGGCCTTCAAGGTCCTTTCCCGGAAAACCGGCATCATACCTGCCCTGGAATCAGCCCATGCCGTGGCCTGGGTCTTGAAAAGCAGGTTCAAGCCGGGGAACATCGCTGTGATCAATATTTCCGGAAGGGGCGACAAGGACCTTAATACGGTGCATGGGTTATGAAAGAATGTCTTGTATGGGGCGGAACTTTCATTTATAATTTTTCTCATTCTCGGCCTGCATCCCTGGAGCGCTGCGAGTATCTTGCAACACCGCACCTTCAGGTGCGGTGATTATTGTAATGATACACCGTTCCCCCACGGGTTGAAAGACCCGTGGCTACAGATTTTACACTTACTTCTTCCCGTCTCATTGAACCACCAGCTCAAAAATGAGCTGGTCCGTACGGAAGTCGCCGGCCAGATCATCTGTGATGCCAAAATAAACCCTGAACCTGTTGGGCATAAAGTTATTCTGCGCACTGTTGATAAGCTCAGCGGTATTAGCGCCGATAATGACTCTGCTGTCTGCCGTGACCGGCATCCAGCAGGAATATTCAAAGACCTTGCCCAGGCTGTCTCCCACTGTTCCCGTTGATGAATCGCTTTTATCCCCGTCCCCTTCGCGTCATAATCCTTTAAGATTTCTGTCCAGTGGGAGTTTGTAAAAATGACGTTATCATTGGTGTTATTTCCATTAAGGTCCTGATTCTTCCAGAACAGGTTCGTTTCACCGCCCTGGTAGATTGGTACAGGCACGCCCTGAAGCCCGGAACCAGTACCTTTCCATTTTTCGCACGGCGCCCGTATGAAATTCCCGTTGGCATCTTGCGCGTCGCACCAGACCCTGAGCGGTGTGCTGTTACTGCTGGCCGCGCCGCTGCCGTTCCCCACCAGCCCTGTCCCGTCATTCAGGTTCCCGTAAAGATAATTTCCTCTTCCCGTATATCTGGGACTGGCTGAAGAATTCGAATTATCCGTATAAGCAATGATCTTCCAGCCCGTACCGTAATTCTGAACATTATAATCTACGCACGCGCACGTAAAATTCCCGGAACTGTCCCTGGCAACTTTAGGCGTATTCCAATTCGACACTCCGCCGAACGAAATGATCCCGGCTGCATCGCTGTTGCTCAGGCTTACACTGAAACTGTTTACTAAATCATTGAACCGGCAGTTCAAAAATCCCGGTCCGCGCATAACCGCAGAATTCATACTGAGCACCATCAGGTCGAACTGATTGGTCCAGGTGGTGCCGGAAGCATCCCATATATTGGTGAACTGGTTTTTTTCCGTATTATAATCCATGCTGACGATCCGGTTGACGCCGGAACCGTGCACCGTATACATCAGCGCCACGCTCTCTAGGCTTTTATCCAGGCTCTCGTTGGAGAACAGGGTGGCTGTTATACGGTTCAAGCCCCGGGGAAGAACGGAACCGTTGGCCGCCTTGGTCCCGTTGATCCTCACATTGGTGGGGGACGCGGAAGCATAACTGCACACGAACCTGATCTCGTCGAGAAAAGTAATGTTCGTCACCTTCCCGCTGTTCCATTCCGATACCAGGCGGAACTCAAGGAGCCGGGAAAGGTCCCCGCCGCTAAAGACCGACAGGGGAATGACATATTCCTGCCAGGAAGTGGTCAGTCCCGTAAGCTCATAATGTCCCATGCCGGCCATGCTCCCCGAATTGTCATAACCGAGAATAATATAACGTCGGCCGCCCGTATCCCCGGCTCCTTTTTTCGCAAAGAACCGGAGCTGGTCGCAGGCTGTCACGTCCAGAGGCGGCGTGATATTCAGATACCCGAACATCCAGACGCTCTGGCTGAACGCCCACTGGGTATTAGTGCATTTTGTGATATGCTTCAGGCAGTAAGCGCGGGAACCTGAATAGGAATCATTGGTCATGATATTGGTGGCAAAGGAATAAGCATTTCCACCGGAATTCCCGGCATATTTGTACACGTCGAAATTCAGGGCTGAATTATCATACGGTGATTCGTCCGTCTCCATATTGTCCACATAAATACTGCCTGCGCCCCGGGCGAACAGGATCTCATCGAGGAAGACCGCTCCCGAATCGGCGCCCATACCGTGCTCCACATAAATATAAAAATTCGTGATCCTTGTCTCGTTACAGTCATTGTACCGGAAAGCGGTAAGGGGGATCAAGACCAGCCGGTTGGTGGTGGCCAGCCGGCCGGCCGGCAGATAATTCCGCACATCCACGCTCCTGTAATTTCCGGACGTATCCCTGACCATGACCCTGAACATCTCGTTCCCCGTGCTGCCCCGCGCATAGAAACGGAGATACGTGTAGTTCGTGAAATTAACACAAGCGTTCGGGGAAAAGACCATCCAGATCTGAGCTCCGGAATTGTTGGATACCGCCACATTAAAGCTGAATTCAAGGGACTTGCCGTAATTTCCCCAGACATTATTGCTCTCATAACTGACCGATGCAATCCCGCCGCGGTAACCGTAAGCGCCGTACGCGCCGCCCAGAAGGTTGGGAGAGGAACCGTCATTGAAGTTATCAACATACAGATAATGAGCTGCAAGGCTGCTGGAAAAAAACAGGATTAATATTATCTTCGTAAACATGATTAATATGACTTTTTTACGGCCTGACGGAGTATCCTGATATCGGAGACCCGCGGCCGGCTGCTCCTTTAAAATTTAAAACTGATCGAGATAAAATGGTCACCGTACGTACCTGCCTGCATCCCGTTCAGCGCGAACCGGAACGAATAATTGAACTGGAGCAGGTAATCGATCAGCTTCAGTTTAAAACTCACTCCCTCGATACGGAGCTGGTAGCTCATCCCTGCCGTAAGATACGCCAGTTTCTTATTGCCGATGGCAAGACCCAGGCCGGGGACAAAAACACCATTCTGGAAATACGGCTCAATCCCGAAATAAAATCCGATATCCTTTTTCTTATACTCCATATCCAGGTCCAGGAGGATCTTATCCAGGACTCCGGACAGGATCAGGCTGTAAGAGACCCCGGCCCTCATAACCAGGGCCTGGTCTGCTCCTGTCTCCTCAAGGGTCAGATCAGGCGTATTGATGTTCATGAAACAGACGCCATACGAAAATCCTTCTAAAGAATGGAGAAGGAGCCCGGCATCCAGACCCAGACCCGTCCGTTCATAACCGCTGTTCACGAATAAACGGTCCAGCCGTGTATAATCGTTCTCGCCGTATCTGATCCTGAGAAGCTTAACGCGCAGACCCAGCGATAATCTTTTTCTGAAGAGATCGAACAAAGAGAAAGCGCTTCCCAATCCCATCACCTGTTCCGAATACAACTCCGAGCTGAACTGGCTGAAAGAAACTGCCCAGCTGACGTGTTTCACGGGAAAACCTATCATGGCATTGAAATAGTTTAAATTATCATTATCCAGAAGGAGCATCATCCGGGAATACTGGACATTAATTTCCTTCCTGTCCAGATCTGTGAGTCCGGCAGCATTGTAATACAGGCTTACAATCCCTTCTTTTCTGGCTGTATAAGCCTCTGCGCTCTTCATAGCTTCAGCCGCAATGTCTATATTCTCAAAACTGGCCTTAAGCCGCACCGGAACACTGGTCAGGACCATTATCATAATAAGGTTCAATAAGTAAAAATCCCATTCCATCCATTTTTTATTTTTCCACATAATATTTTCCATACTTGTATTTCACCTGGCTAACACAAAGGTCCCCTGGAATCTTCGATTCCCGATCCGGGCCTGGTAAACATATAAACCCTGCACGCAATCCTGCTGTTTATCATCCTTTCCATCCCACAGGATATCCGCCGTATGGCCGTTCAAAGTGCCGTCCTTCAGTTCCAGCACCTTCCGCAGAAAACCGTCCAGGGAAAAGATACTGATCCGGACCTGATGGGATTCCTCCGGTCCGATGTCGCACACAAAATGAAGCCGGTCAAAATCATTGTCGCGGTTGGGTGTGAACGGATTGGGGGCAACTGTCAGGTCCTTATTATTCCCCCAGACACCCAGCGCAAAAATACTAAAATGCCTCACGTCCCCGGCGATCTCGTCATTTTCCGTATCTACTGTACCGCCCACTTTAAGCCATTGGACCCGGTCAAAGAAAAGGAGGGAAGCGGAATCATCAAGGTCCTTTTCAGGTATGTTCAACTGCTCGACCTTGTCTTCGTTCACGGTATAATGGATAAAGATCCTGAGGGGCTTCTCGAAATATATGACAGGCCTGCCGGTATCGAAAGAAGTCATGTTAAAATCAAAAGCTATCTTATCCCCGAACAGGTTATTCCTTCTGATATCGATTCGCACATCATCATTCAGCGAACAGTCCGGAACCTTGATCCGGGTGAGGACATCGTCCCTGCTCACGATGTAAATATCCTTGCCCCGGGAAGCCAGGACTTTTTCCCCGGCATCCAGCCTGATATCCGCATCGCAGCTCTTCATGACATTCGTGGCCAGGAGAGTGGCCCGGACAATGCCGTCCCGCACCGTATCCCTGCTGGTCATGACATAAACGCCGCGATAGATCCCGTTGCTGATCTCGGTCATGGGGATGTTCCGGATGTTCGTAGAACCAATGAGTTCAAAGAACGCCGTACGTTTGGATGTGCCCCGGAGAATGACCTCAAGCGGCACACCCGGTGTCAACTGCGTATCCGGCTGGAACTTGTGTTCTACGCGGGTCAGCAGTATCCTGTCGGTTTGCATAAAATAAATGGCTTGGGACGGGTCCTGCATCAGAAAATTTGTATTTCCTGCCTTGTCCACGGGAAAAGAGAGGACCTTATATTTTCCCGGAACCGTGGGCTTCGGAACCGGAATAAATTTTATCTCATCCGCGCTTGTATTGGTCCATATTCCCGCGTTGGTCCTGTCATCCGGCGTGCCCCAGATGTCATCCTCACCCGCATAGAATAAAAATGAGTTCATCCGTGTCCGTTCGTCATCCAGTCCCGCTCCGCCAAGGTCCAGTAATCTGAGAAAAAAGTCCCATGTGCTGCTCTCGATAAAACTGTTGTTGCTGGGAGTACTGGAAACAAAGACCGGACAGGTATTATCTACGATCAGAAAAACGGAATTCCAGTTGGTAACCGTATAATTGGTATAGGAGACAATGAAACCGGCCGTATAAACAGCCTGGTTCCTGAAGAGAGAGAGAGGCGGTGTGGACCACGTACCTCCCTGATTGGACAGGTCCTGTATATTGCTCATCCGGCTGAAAAAGACCTGGCATTGAAGAGCCGGACCATCTGCATGAGCCAAGACCTGAAAGGCTGTGTTGCTCCTGATTACAGGAGGCTGGACAGTGGCGCTTGTAATCCCGGAAAAACGGGGTATTGGCACAAAGGCCTCAGCCGCGAAATTAGTCCTTTTACTCTCAGCCGCAAGATCCTGACAGGCTAAGATCATGCATATAACGATGATGATTTGATGAACCATGATAGTACTGCCTGGGCTCCCGGCGGATACCGCGTGATCATTTTTCAATGAGCACATTCCCGTCGGCATCCACCCGGAACCGTTTGGTCTTATTGAACACCTTCTCTTCTTTTAAAAAATCATCCGAGTCAACATGAAGATCCTCATCGAATTTAAAATATAAAAAGACCCTGGCTGAATAATCTCCCGCTTCCCAGGTACCCGGATATTCCATCCTTAAAACTTCTTTTTCCCCGGGGAAAAGAAGTATGGTCTTGGCAGCCGGCCTTTCCGCAATGAGCTCCTTTTTATTGTTGGCGGATATCCGGTAAACGAACAGCCGTGCCTCGCATAAAAAATGAAGATTACCCGTATTTCTTATGTTCACACGCGCACTCAGGCTGCCGTTTATTTCCTTTTCTTTCCGGATCAGGTCGCAGTTCAGGTCAAGGTCCTCAATTGAGTAATCCATTTTCTCCGTACCTTCCACCAGGCAGTACACAGGCAGCGTGATCCGTGTCTGGAAACTGGCACCGGGATTCCCGCGGTTATCCTGTTCTAGCGGTACCTGGCTGACGGTAAGGCCGGCCTGCTGTTCTCCCTTTAAATTGGTCCTTGTGACCTGTATCTCATAAGGAAGGATCTTTGATTCATTGGGTTTCAAAACAAGGTCGGTCCCGCTGAACCTGAACCAATCCGTACCGCCCTTCAGGGTCACAAAGAACCTTAAAGCCACTCCTTCATTGTTAAGCAGCAGATACTGGCCTGTCACCTTCTCTCCTATCTTAACTTTCCTGTATACTCTTCCCGGCTCGACAGAAAAGGAGAAACCCTTGTCCGGACCGAGAACAAGAAAAAGCAGACAAAGAAATCCATTCACGATAAATTTCATGGCATACCCCCGGTTTAAAATTAAATACTGTTCCGGCTCTTCAGCAGGGAAGGAGAGACCTTCCCTGCTGAAGAAGAACAATCTTACTTTGTCACAAGCTCAAAGATGAGCTGATCTGTCCGGAAACTGCCGGTCACGTCATCGGTCATGGCAAAATAGGTTTTTACATTGCCTGACGTGATTGTTCCGGAGCCTACATCACTGTCCATTAAAATAGCCGTGTTAGCACCGGCTACCTTCAACTTATCAGCTGTCACAGACATCCAGGAAGGATATTCGAACACCTTTCCCAGAGCATCGCCTGTGCTGCCGTTCACGGAATCAGACGTATCACCGTCGCCGTTGGCATCATACGCAGGATGGACCGGACCGCTCACCCCGTCCTCGCGCCAGCCTGAATTGGTGGTAATGGCATCCAGGGAGTCGCCGTCATTGTTCATGTCCTGATTGACCCAGTACAGGGTCGTCTCAGAAGCCGGTTTGGGTAATCCGTAAAATCCGGAGGCCGTACCTTTCCATTTGCTGCAGGGCGCTTTGGCAAAAGCTCCGTCAGGAAATTTAGCATCGCTCCAGACTTTCAGAGGCGTACTGTTACTCGAAGTGGCGCCGCTGCCGTTCCCCACAAGGCCGGTACCGTCATTGATGGAACCGTACAGCAGATTGCCTGTACCGCGGTAACGCGGATTGGCAAGGCTGTTGGTATTATCCGTATACACCTTGATCTCCCAGTTCGCGTAGTTCAGGCTGTAGGTGATAAAAGCGAATGTGGGACGGCCGGCGTTGGTAGCCACAGCAGGAATGTTATTCGCCTGGATATTTCCGAAAGCAATCGTCCGGGCCACGCTGCTATTGCTCAGCACCACGGAAAAAGTGAGAGCGCCTGACACATTGGCCGTAGCGATAAAATTCGTCTTCTTGGACGCTGCCCGCAGTTCCAGGCCTGATAAAAATATCGCGGCCAGGAATACACACATGATTTTTGCATTCTTCATTATTTTAAAACCTCCTTTTAAAAATAATGTAACTTTTGTTCATTGTCAGGCTTGGCAATACAAGCCGGTTTGATCCGGTTGAAAAAAAGGATAAGTAGAGAACAATGAACTGAAAAAGAGAAAAATATTTGATCACCTCCTTTTTTATTTGATGACTCGTGTCATCATAATAGGAATACGATGACCCTGAATGATCTATATTTATAAAATATTGATTTTTCGAGTCTTCACTAATATTATAACTGTTTTTTTTGTTTTGTCAACTAATTTTTAAAAAATTATTTACCAAAATATCAAATCATTTTTCCACTATAATATAAAATAAAGCAGGAAACAAGGATTTAAAGCTAATTGTGCAAATATGGATTGACTTAATAATATATTTATATAAATTATAAATAATTATGAAGATTACACGTAAATTCATTGCTAAAAAAGCAAACGTTTCACCGACCACGGTATCGGATGTCCTGAACAGGAACCCTAATGCCAGAATCGGCCAGAAGACAAAAGAGCTAGTGATCCAGCTGGCTAAAAAATATAATTACTATCCCAATACCGTGGCCCGCTCCCTGGTCATGAAAAAAACATTCAACATCGGATTCATCTACACGGTACCCATTACTTTTTTCCTGAACGACCCTTTTAATAATTCCATTTTCGCGGGTATCGAATCCGAGATCGAGAAGAACGGGTACAGCTTCCTCTTCTCCCTGCTGAAATCCGACACAGATATCAATTATTCCGTAAGGAAGATGGTGCTGGGGCATATCGTGGACGGCCTCATCTTTTACCGCCGGATCGAAAAGAATCTGAAGAACATGCTCAGCGAGAACAAGACAAAATTCGTCCTGATCGACAATTATTACCCGGACATGAAGACCAATTCCATACTGCCGGACAATGAAGCCGGTGCTTATCAGGCCGTGCAATACCTGATCAGGAAAAGAGCTTTAAAGATCTACTGCATCAATGGCAATGAAGACCATCCCAGTTACAAAGAAAGACCGGCTGGTTATAAAAAGGCCATGGAAGAGAACGGCCTCGAGCCGATCATCTTCTCCGTTCCCCCGGATATCGAGAACACGCGCGTGTTCATCACGGGTCTGATCCGGAAAGGGGATATCCCGGAAGCTTTTTTCACCACCGGCGACCATATGGCCATCGGTACCCTGCGGGCCTTGAAAGAGAACAGGATCAAGGTCCCTGAACAGGTAAAACTTATCGGTTTTGATAATATTTATCTCACGGAAATAGAAAGTCCCAGGATCACGACCGTGAACATCCCCAAGATCGAAATGGGAACACGGGCCGTGAAGCTCCTTCTGCAGAACATCAACGAAGAAAAAGAACCGGAGATCGTCCGGCTTCCCACGGACCTGGTCATCCGGGAAACGGCATGAAACGCGGTTCATGGTTCATTGTTTTTAATTGTTAGCAGGAAAAAAGCCGGGTTTGTGATTGATCCACATCAGATTATCTAAGCAGGAGTTGAACTACATATAACAATATTCTTCTATTTTATCTGATACGACATCACATAATCTACAAGTTCATCGAGCCGGGCGGTAGCCACGCAGCAAACCTTGTCCGCTCCTCCGTAATAAACAAAAAGCTCCTTGCCCTTTACGATGTTCCCCACGGCAAAGACCACGTCGTGCTCAACGCCCTTGACCTCGAACTCCTCGGCCGGTTCCAGGATAAAGTCATCCGGCCGGGCCACGATCCTGGCAGGATCGTCAAGGTCCAGCATCATCAAACCCTGGCGGTAGACCCTTTTCTTATCCACACCGTGGTACATCACAAGCCATCCGTATTTCGTCCGGACAGGAGGCGTGCTCCCTCCCACTTTTTCGCTCTGCCATTCGAACTCAGGCTGCGCCAGCAGGATATCCCCGCCCCAGTGGAGCATGTCGCGGGAAAAGGCCATCCATATACCCGGTTTCTTTGTCCCGTATGCAGACCCTGTCCATTCCGCAGGCCTGTGAAGCATTACATATCTGTTATTGATCATTTCAGGGAAAATAATGACATCGCGATCGTCCGTGTCATCGCGTGTAATAGGGCCCAGGGATTCGAAGCTCCTGAGGTCCCGGGAACGCAGAAGTCCTGTCCGCGTCAGGTTCTCCTTCAGGCTTCGGGGAGCATCGTCCGGATAGACCGGCCTGTTCCCGTTCTTGAAAGCCGTGTA
>JAQTRT010000331.1 GCA_028711675.1 bacterium
AAAGAGAGGCCGAAATCAAGAAGCTTCACCCTGTTCTTTTCCCCGTCTTTCCTGATAACGATATTGCCGGGTTTGATATCCCTGTGGATGATACCGCGGCTGTGGACATAGCTCAGGACTTCGCACAGCTGACTGATGATCTCAACGCTCTCCGCCACGCTGTATCTCTTCCCTCTGAGCAGGATATCAGCCAGGTTCTCTCCATCCACGATCTCCATGACCAGATAGGGGATGTTCTGATATTCTCCTGTTTCGTAGAATTTTGCGATATTGGGGTGGTCGAAGCGGCTGACCACTTCCACTTCTTTCTTGAACCGTATGATATCCTCGACATAGGAGGAAACGATCCCGGATTTAAGAAATTTCACGGCGACCTGTCTTTTCTCTTTCTGGTCCTCGACCCGGTAAACAACGCTCATGCCGCCTTCACCCAGTTTATCCAGAATCCTGTATCTCTCCTGTATGACAGTACCTTTGTTTAATTGAAAAGACATGGGTCCTCTCCTAACAGTATGATATGGATCCATCCTGTCCGGACATTTCATGCAGATTTGCCAGTCCTGGCCTTGGCCTTACAGGATCTTTCGTCCGGCTTTCCGGCCGATGATGTCCAGTCCGATGGACTGAAACTCGATGATCTCACCGTCCTCATGGAATAAAGCGCGGTCCGTCCACTGAACGATCCGTTTTATGCCGTCCGGCTGAGTGACAGCCTGGATATAATTGACAATGGGATTTTCCCGCGTCAGTCCTTTATATAATTCCTTTTTTTGCAGCCGTTCCTTTACAGGGAACAGTTCAAAAAAATTACGGCCGATCAGTTCCTGCTTCTTCTTTCCTATATGTTCGCAGTACGCATCGTTCACGAAGGTAAGCTTGCCGTCCACGAGGAAACGGCAGATGAGGGCAGGCATATCCTCCACCAGGGCCCGGTACCGCATTTCACTGTCCAGGAGAGCACGCTCAGCCTGCTTCCGCTTGCTGATGTCCCGGCTCATGCCCCGGAATCCCTTTAAATGGCCTTCCGTGCTGAGCATGGGGATGATGCTGGTCTCCAGGTAAACCATCCGGCCGTTCTTTCTGAGATTAATGTTCTCCATATTCGTGATCGACTCACGGCACTGGGCGGCCTTGTAACACATGTTCTTGATCCTGGCCGATTCCTCATCCGGAACGATGAATTCGAACAGGGTCCGGCCCAGGATATCGTTGGGATGATACCCGAGGATATCAATGACCTGGGGGCTGGTATATGTGAAGATACCGTCCATATCGGTCTCCCAAACCCAGTCCGAAATATTCTCGATGAGATTGCGGAACTTCTGCTGGATCTCCCAAAGGGCATCCTCGGACTGCTTATGTTCGGTGATATCATACACGATCCAGACCCGGCTCTCCCGGTAAAAAAAGGAGGCCAGCTCGACATACCGGACCATTCCATCCTTACGGACCAGGGGAATAGTGGCCACGTCGAACATTCCCCTCTTCTTCGATTTCTCATAATACGTATGGACGATCTCGTGCTTGCGGGAAAAGATAGCTTTGATCCATTCATCGATATTCTTGATATCCGTGCTTTTATACCCGGTGATGATCTCAGCGGACTGGTTCATGTAGATCGTATCCCCGAGCCTGTAGATCGTACCGGCCGGTATGTTCCCTAGGATGGCCTGGAATTTATCCTCTGATGCTTTAAGGGAAGCTTTCAGGGTTTCCACTGTATCTGAAAGGAGTTTGATCCGGGAAGACATTTCTTTCAACGAATCCGGAGATGTATCCTGCTTTTTTTTTGTTTTTCGGTTTTCCATGCGCTTTCACTGTCCCATTACATTATACCCTTAAAATTTATGATTTCAATAAAATTAAGGGGTATCCGGAAAAGACGGATCATTATTCCCGAAAAAAGAAGAAAGAGTATTTCTTGGATGATCCCCGGTTCATCATCCAGGTACGGAATTCATATCCCGGGCAAAAAAAAGCAGGTCCTGTGCGTCTGGTGGGAGTTGAACCCACGACCCCTGGCTTCGGAGGCCAGTACTCTATCCAATTGAGCTACAGACGCTCTTAATGAACAATTAATACTATTAAATTAAAAAATCAATAAAAAAAACAGCGTTATTTTTTGTATATAACAGATACCGGGAGACACTACCAAAAAAAGGGGGTAACCAGCATGTACGGTTATATCATCACAGGCAAGCGTTATGCGGCCGGGAAATACATCTTCTACGCCAGAGGCTCGGAAGAGTATAAAAGGATCGCTGAACGTACCTTCCTGAAATCCATTGAGATCTATCCTGTGTTCAACAAAGAAAAATTCGTCCACAATATGAAGAACGAAGGCGTGCCTTTTCCTGTTATCGAGGATTATTTAAAGAATTTTTACATCAATGATGATACTTTTTCCATCGATTCCTGGAGAAGGTATTGACAATTAATTTTATAATAGTATTTTAAACCACTGAGGAAGTCCGGGAAAACCCCTGGCTCAAAGGATGTTTCACGCCCGAGCAGGGTCCTTTGTCAGCGGAAAAATCCTCTCCTCGGTTTGGAAAAAACATGAAAGAGAATGAAACAACAAATAAGCCCGGGCCCGGTATTCTGATCATCGAGAATATTTTCTATAACCGCTCCCAGATCGTAAACATCCTCAAACCAAAGGAATATAACATCATCGAGACTGTCTCCCTGACAGAAGGCATTTTCAAGCTCCAGACCCTTAAACCCGCAGTCCTGATCCTGGGGATTAATCTTATTAAAAGCATGGGATT
>JAQTRT010000087.1 GCA_028711675.1 bacterium
TGCTCTTCCGATCTAAACCCAATGCAATCAGGACCGGGAACATGGGAGAGATCATACAGCGTCTGGAGAAGCATGGATTCCGTATTATTGCTCTGAAGATGTTACGGTTGAGCAGGGACGAAGCTGAAAATTTTTATTATACCCACCGTAACACGCCGTATTTCAGTTTACTGATCGATTTTATGTGCTCGGACCAGTGTGTCACCATGGTCCTGGAAGGCGAGAACGTTATCACGGAGATAAGGGAGTTCATCGGAGTGACCGATCCCGCAAAGGCTAAGCCGGGTTCCATCAGGGCTGATTTCGGCAAGAGCGTAAGGGAGAACGCCGTTCATGCTTCTGACGGGACCGAAGCATCCCGGTTCGAGGTGAATTATTTTTTTCCTGAACTGGCCTGGTGAGAAGGAAGGCCCTAAAGGCTGTAAATGCTGTAAAGGTTAAAAAGGTTTTAAAGGCAAGGAAATTCCTGCCTTTAACGCTTTTATTGCCTTTATAACCTTTAAAACCTTAAATAGATTTTTCGGGCTGCAGGCATATTCATAATGCTTAAGGCCTATAAATAAACTAAAGGAGAGTTCCTCTATGGCACAACAAAAATACAAATCATCCAAGGCCAGGATGAGAAGACGGAGAGCCCATTTTTTAAGGCTGGAGAAGCCGAATCTCATTCCCTGCCCCAATTGCAAGACATTGAAGCTGCCCCACCGGGTCTGTCCGGAATGCGGTTTTTACAACGGTAAACAGATAGTCTTCAAGAAGGTCAAAGAAAAAAAAGAGAAGACGAAGTAAGGCATGAAGATAGCAGTAGATGTCATGAGCGGTGAACGCAGTCCTGAACCACTTGTCCATGGTGCACTGGAGTCATTAAAAGAACACAACGCCAGTATCATCCTGGTAGGCGACAAGGATATCATTACCTCTGCTTTAAAAAAATATCCTCATGATAAATCCAGGATCGAGATCGTCCATTCCACACAGATCATTAAAATGCATGAATCACCTACAGAAGCCATCAAACAAAAGCCCGATGCTTCAGTAATGGTGGCCACCCAACTGGTGAAGAACGGGTTGGCGGATGGTTTTATCTCACCCGGCAATACCGGAGCTACAGTGGCCACGGCTTTCTGGAAGCTGGGCAGGCTGAAAGGCGTATCGAGGCCCGCCATCCTGGCCAAACTTCCCACTTCTTCCTATAAATATACGGCTATCCTGGATGTGGGCGCTATCCCGGAATGTAAAGCCATCCACCTGGTCCAGTTCGCCGTTATGGGCGCTGTCCATGTTTCCAAGCTGTATGATATTAAAAGTCCCAGGATAGGACTGTTGTGCAACGGCGAAGAGGAAACAAAAGGCACGGCAGTCTCGCGGAAAGCATATAAGATACTGAAAAAACTGCCGGTCAACTTTGTGGGTAATATCGAGGGCAGGAATCTCTTTGATGGAAGCATTGATGTGGCTGTGTGCGACGGTTTTACCGGTAATATAATTCTAAAAGCCACGGAAGGCGTGGGCCTGACCATTTATAGTTTATTGAAGACCGAGATCAGGAAAAGCATTATTTTTCAGGCTTCCGCCCTGCTGATGGTCAAGGTTTTCAAGGAACTGAAGAAAAAGATCGATTATCAGGAATACGGCGGAGCCCAGCTCATTGGTGTCAATGGTGTCTGCATCAAGACACACGGGAGTTCCTCGACCAAGGATATCAAGAACGGTATTAAAGTGGCTGTAAAAGCTGTCCAGAACGAAATGAACGGGGAAATCATCGAAAAACTGAAAGAATACGGGGTCAATAAGCTGAACTGGCATTTCTGGGGAGAGGATCCTGAGGATCTGTAAAAAATATTTGCTATTAAAATTAAAGATATTATATTCATTCATAATTTTTTGGAGGCATTTGGATAATGAACACTGATTTAAAAGGGAAAACCGCACTTATTACCGGCGGAGCCCGGGGCATCGGAAAGGCTATTGCCGAAACACTGGCGGAATCGGGCTGTGATATCGTAGTGGCCGACCTGATGGCTGATGCGGCTCAGGCCACGGCTGATGAGATAAAAGATAAGTATAAGGTAAAGACATTCCCCGTATCCGTGAACGTAGCGGATTACGCTTCCGTGGAAAAATGCGTGAAAAGCGTGATCGATAGTTTCAACCGCATCGATATCCTGGTGAACAATGCCGGCGTAACAAAGGATACGCTTATTTTGAGAATGTCGCCTGAAGATTTTGATTTTGTCTTGAATATTAATTTAAAAGGCACGTTCCACTTTACCAAATGCGTGGGTTCGTACATGCTGAAGGAGAAAGCCGGGCGTATCGTCAATATCGCTTCAATCATCGGACTGATGGGCAATATCGGGCAGGCTAATTATTCTGCCAGCAAGGGCGGAGTGATCGCTTTGACCAAGACAACGGCCAAGGAGTTCAGCAGCCGGAACATAACCTGCAATGCCATAGCGCCCGGGTTTATCGATACGGAGATGACCAGGAAATTGCCGGAGAATATCAGGGAAGAGATGATTAAAATGATCCCCATGAAAAAATACGGGCTGCCTGAAGATGTGGCAGCCAGCGTCCTGTTCCTGGTCTCGGATCTGGCCAGGTATATCACGGGTCAGGTCATCGTGGTTGACGGCGGAATGCTGATGTAAAAAGGTTGTGAAGGAGGAGTATCGGAATGATCGAGTGTCTTTTAGATGATGTGCAGAAAGAGATCACGAACATGGCGCGCCAGATCGCTGATGAGAAGATCAGGCCGGTGCGCGCGAAATATGATGAAGAAGGGACCTTTCCCTGGGATGTGATGAAAGCCCTTTCCCAGGCTGACCTGTTCGGTCTTTATATCCCTGAAGAATACGGCGGATTCGGAAGAGGCGTTATCGAGCTCTGCCTGGTTACCGAAGAACTGAGCAAGGTCTGCAGCGGTATTGCCGTCAGTTATGCTGCTTCAGCCCTGGGGACTTTTCCCATCCTGCTGAGCGGTACCGAAGAACAGAAAAAGAAATATCTGCCTGATATCGCATCAGGGAAGAAATTGGCTGCTTTCGGTCTGACGGAAGCCAATGCCGGGAGCGACGCTTCCAATATCCAGACAACGGCCAGACTGGAAGGCGATCATTATATCCTGAATGGAATGAAACAATGGATCACCAACGGCGGTGAAGCGGAGATCTACACGGTCATTGCCATGACCGATAAATCAAAAGGAGCAAGAGGCGCCAGCGCTTTTATTGTGGAAAAGGGTACGCCTGGTTTTACTTTCGGTAAAAAAGAGAATAAACTGGGTATCCGTTCCTCGGCCACGCGGGAACTGATCTTTGATGACTGCAAGATCCCGAAAGAAAACCTGATAGGCCGGGAAGGAATGGGCTTTATCGTGGCCATGAAGACCTTTGATGCCTCCCGTCCCGGGATCGCGGCTCAGGCCGTGGGGATCGCCCAGGGCGCTCTGGATGAAACAGTGGAATACATGAAGACAAGGGAACAGTTCGGCCAGAAGATCATCAATTTTCAGGGCCTTCAGTTCATGCTGGCTGAAATGGCCACCCAGGTCGAAGCAGCCCGGGCACTCACCTACGAAGTGGCGAAACTGGTGGATAGGGGAGAAAAGGGCGTTGCTAAATTTTCCGCTATGGCCAAGCTGTTCGCTTCGGACACGGCTATGAAAGTAACCGTTGACTGCGTCCAGCTGTTCGGCGGATACGGGTACATGAAAGAATATCCGATCGAGAAATATATGAGAGATGCGAAGATCACTCAGATCTATGAAGGAACCAACCAGATCCAGAGGGAGGTCATCGCGTCCCACATGATCCGTGAAAGCACAAAAACTAAAAAATAAATCTTAAACATGAGGAGGATTGAAGACAATGGCAGATTTCGAAAAAGTAAAGAAGATTATCGTGGATGAACTGGGCGTGGATCCCGGGGCAGTGAAACCGGAAGCATCTTTTATTGATGACCTGGGAGCTGATTCTTTAGCCACCGTGGAACTGGTTATGGCTTTTGAGAAAGAATTCGGCTTGAGCATTCCTGACGAGGACGCTGAAAAAATGAGATCGGTCGGGGATGTCATGAAATATTTGCAGGAAAAAGGGAAATAATCCCTTATCCGCTGAATAAACTATTTGGGGCAGGGGCCTTAAAATTAATCCTTGTTTTAAGGTCCTCTGTAACGATATGATCATTCATTTTACTCGTCGTGGTTTCAATAGTTTATCGTAAGGGAGTCCGCAGAGTATTGTTTTAAGATACCCGGAACAGGGGAAGGCTTTAGTTCTACAGCAGGATGAGCGATCCGTGTAAACCTAAAGGGTTGCCCTGACCGCCTATTCTCTCCCTTATTATAAATAAACCATTCTGAAGCTTAATACATATCGGAAACGATTTTTTTATTTGGAGGTACACAGTGAAAAGAAGAGTTGTCATCACTGGACTGGGCGCTATTACACCCTTTGGCATAGGCTTGGAGAGATTATGGGACGGATTGATCAATAAAAAGAGCGGAATCATCAAGATGGACTGGGACCCTGCTAAATTGCCCTGCCGCATCGCCGGGATAGTTTCTGATTTTAATCCCGACGCTTTTATCCCCAGGGCCGAGGCCAGACGTATGGACCGTTTTTTACAGTTTGCCATTGTCGGCGCTGAAATGGCCTATCGGGACAGCGGGCTGGATAAAGCGGAACTGGACAGGGATAATACCGGTGTGATCATCGGTTCGGGCATCGGGGGCATGAGCGTATTTGAAAAAAATACAATAAATTTTTTCCAGACCTCCAAGGTCAGCCCGTTCTTTATTCCCATGATCATCACCAATATGGCCTCAGGCATGGTGGCCATACGGCTGAAATTAAGAGGGCCTAATTTTGCCGTAACTTCGGCCTGTGCTACATCCAACCATTCCATCGGTGTGGCTTCTGACATGATCCGGGTAGGCCGTGCGGACGTCATGTTCGCCGGCGGGGCTGAGTCAGCCACGTTTCCCATGGGCATACAGGGTTTTGCCATTATGAAAGCTGTTTCCACGCGCAACGATGAACCCCAGAAAGCGTCCCGGCCTTTTGACAGGGACAGGGATGGATTCGTCATGGGTGAAGGCGCGGGAGTGGTCATCCTGGAAGAACTGGAGCATGCGAAAAAACGCCAGGCCAGGATCTACGCGGAACTGATCGGCTTCGGCATGTCGGATGATGCCTATGATATGGTGGCACCCTGCGAGGACGGGACAGCGGCGGCTTTATCCATGGACCGGTGCATCAAGGATGCCGGATTAAGGCCTGAAGATGTGCAGTATATCAACGCGCACGGGACATCGACCCCTATCGGCGATGTGGCCGAGTGCAATGCCATCAAGAATGTTTTCAAAGCTCATACCAAGAAACTCATGGTGAGTTCGACCAAATCCATGATCGGCCATCTGCTCGGAGCTGCCGGCGGAGTGGAACTGATCGCCACGATCCTGGGCATGCAGCACGGTGTGGTCCTCCCGACCATTAACCTTGACAATCAGGACCCGGCGATCGACCTGGACTGTGTCCCCCACCAGGAAAGAAAAGTGGACCTGAAGGTGGCCATGTCCAATTCCTTCGGGTTCGGCGGGCATAATTCCACCATCATGATCAGGAAATATGAAGATTAAACTGAATAAGAACAGAAAGAAAGAGCTGAAAGTGTTCCAGAAAAGCCTGAGGATCAAGTTCAGGAACATTTTCCTGCTCAACAAGGGACTGACCCACACTTCCTATGCTCATGAGGTTTACCATAACGAAGAACATAATGAGAAGCTGGAATTCCTGGGGGATGCCGTACTTTCGCTTATTTTGGCCGAGTACCTTTATCTGAATTACGCTCATCTGCAGGAGGGAACACTCTCCAAGTTCAGATCGTACGTGGCCAGCGAGAATATCCTGTACCTGATCGCGAAGAAGATCAATCTGCAGAATTTTATCCTGCTGAGCCGGGGTGAAGAACTGACCGGCGGACGCAATAAGAAATCCCTGGTGAGCGATGCCATCGAATCGCTTATCGGCGCATATTACATCGATTCGGGATTAAAAAAGACGCGTAAACTTGTCATGGGTTTTTTAAAGGATTTTCTGCAAGACGTGGATCGGCTCAACGAAATTTTCGATTTCAAGTCCCAGCTCCAGGAACATACGCAGAAATATTACAGGAAGAATCCGGTCTATGCCGTTATCCGCGAGGAAGGTCCGGAGCATAGAAAGACCTTCGAGACTGTTGTGAAACTGGAGAATCGTATCCTGGGCCGGGGTATCGGAGAGAACAAGAAGACCGCGGAGAAAGAGGCAGCACGCAACGCCTTATTAAAAATCAACAAGGGTGAGATGGTGTAAAGGCCCGGTCCGTGACACCTTAATGACCTTATAAATTTCAACAGCGAGGTAAAAAATGGATATCATTGTATGCATCAAACAGGTGCCGGATACCACCAATATCAGGATCGATCCTGTGACCAATACCCTGGTACGTGACGGCGTACCGAGTATCATCAATCCTTTTGATGTGAACGCCATAGAAGAAGCCCTGCGGATTAAAGAGAAGCACGGCGGAAAAGTGACCGTCATCACTATGGGCCCTCCCCAGGCTGAAACGGCTTTAAGGGACTGTCTGGCCATGGGCGCGGATGATGTTATTCTGGTGAGCGACCGGAAGTTCGCCGGTGCAGACACATGGGCCACTTCCTATACTCTTTCCCAGGCCATTAAAAAGATCGGGAAGTTCGATATCATCCTGGCCGGTAAGCAGGCCATTGACGGCGATACGGCCCAGGTCGGGCCCGGTATCGCGGAATGGCTTGACCTCCCCCAGGTGACCTATATCAGGAAACTGGAGACAGACGGCCAGAAGGCCATAGTGGAAAGGATGATGGATGACGGTTATGAGAGCATAGAAGTGAGACTGCCGGCATTGTTCACTGTGCTGAAAGGGATCAACGAGCCGCGTATGCTCAGCTTAAAGGGAAAGATGATGGCCAAGAAACGGGAGATCACGGTCTGGAGCGCGGATGATATAGAGGCCGAGGAACATAAATGCGGATTAAAAGGATCTCCCACTAAAGTGGTGAGGACGTTTACGCCTACGCCCCGCGGCCGCGGCGAGATATTCCAGGGCGAGATCATTGACCAGGTAAAAGAACTGGTGAAGCGTTTACAGGAGATGAAAATAGTATAGTAAAGGTAATAAAGGCTTTAAAGGCATAAAAGGTTCTAAAGGCAAAGATTAAGAAATTAACCTTTAGAGCCTTTATTACCTTTACAACATTTATAACCTTTTCAGAGGAGGATATGTCGTGGAGATCATTATTGATGCGGAAAAATGTACAGGTTGTACGATCTGTTCCAAACGCTGCCCTTTTGCCATTATAAAAATGGAGAACCGTCTGGCTGTGATCGGCCAAGGCTGTACTTTTTGCGGGGTTTGCGTGGAAGCCTGCCCCTTTTCAGCCATTACTATTTATAAAGACCAGGAGAAGCATGTTGATCTGAGCGCATATAAAGGCATTATGGTCTTCGGCGAGGTCAGGGATAAGAAATTTGCCAATGTGGCCCTTGAGCTTATCTCCAAGGCCCGGGAGATCGCTGACCAGATCAAGACCCATGTGATCACCGTGATCCTGGGGGAAAAGATCAATCATCTGGCCAAGGAAGCCTTGTCCTACGGGAGCGACAAGGTCATTCTTATTGATGATCCTGTGGTGAAGGATTTCCGGACCGATGCTTACGCCAGAGTCATGGTGGATATCATCAGGGACCAGAAACCGGAAATCGCTCTTATCGGTGCTACCAGTATCGGAAGGGATCTGGCGGCCCGTATCGCCATTCAGCTCCATACGGGATTGACAGCGGACTGTACCGGACTGGATATGGACATGGAACGCAGGATCCTTCTTCAGACCAGGCCTGCTTTCGGCGGGAACCTGATGGCCACGATCGAGACGCCTTACCACAGGCCTCAGATGGCCACGGTCAGGCCCAAGGTCATGAAGATCGGTAAACGTGATGAATCCCGGAAAGGGGAGATATTGAACCTGAAGCCCGGCATCACAGAGGAGAAGGTCCGGACCAAGATACGGGAGATCATCAAACAGGAACAGGGTGAAGTCAATCTTGAGGAGGCCGAGATCATCTGTACGGGCGGACGCGGTATCCACAAGCCGGAGAATTTCTCCTTGATCAGGGAACTGGCCGGTCTTCTGGGCGGAGCTGTGGGTGCTTCCCGCGCTACAGTGGACGCAGGCTGGATCGATGCCTCCCATCAGGTCGGTCAGACGGGAAAGACCGTGGCTCCTAAATTATATATCGCGTGCGGCGTGTCAGGAGCTATTCAGCACCTGGCCGGCATGCAGACATCGGATATCATCGTGGCCATCAACAAGGACGCGGATGCACCTATTTTCAATGTTGCCACATACGGGATCGTAGGCGACCTGTTTGATGTCGTCCCGGCTTTGATCAAAGAAATAAAAAAAGTGAAAGGTCTTGAATGAATTAAAGGATAAGTATTTTTTTATCGTCGATCTTTTTTTACCCGAAGATGATAATTTCAGATTAAAAGAATTCAGCCTTGCCCCTGTTCCGTCTCTGCGTTTTTTTGAATACTATATCTACCCGGTGGTGTACCGCGGTTTCTTCGAGTCTATCCTTTATCTTCTTCTGAAACGGGAATCATTTTTATATGAGGATAAGCCTGCCCTTCGGGAAGATCTGCGTCATAAGCTCGGGAAAGGATTAAGAAACCTGTACTCGGTGAATTTCCGTGAATTAAATTTTGAGATCAGCGGTTATACTGATGAGTTCAAGCTCGAGGATGAGCACCTGCTCCTTGATTATGACTGGAACGGCCGGTCTCTCCTGTTCCTTGTTCCCCAGGAGTTCATCCGGGAGTTTTCCGGAGGATTCTTCAGGTCATTTGATAAGGGAAAATCCTGCTCCCTGACGCGTCGCCTTGACCATCTCAGCCTTCACCTATACAGGGAAAATATGACCTCCTTTTGGGATATGGGGAATTTTTTCAGGGAACTGCCTGATAAGGATATCCAGGACCTGTTTCAGCGGCTCCTTAAAGGCAATATGATCGAAGAGACCATGCTTACGGGATTCATGGCAAATTTTCACGGGACAGAGATCATGGACAGGATATACCGGAATCTCTCCCAGAACATCCGGTGCGATGTAATGAAGAACCTGGAACATTTGATACAGGATAAACGGTGGCTGGAGGAATGCCTTTACCTTGTCCGGCTGGCTGTTGAAGAACTGCTGTGGCAGGAGCCGGTCCCGCTGGAACGGCTTGCTTATTTCCATGAACTGAAAGACCGCATCAGGAACGAGCGGTACAGGAGGATCTTCCGGGATAAAAGTTTTGAACAGTGGCTTCAGGAAGCTAAAACCAGGGATATGATTGAACTTTTAAAGCCCCGGGTGAATACCAGAACCATCCTCATCAGTTTGAAAGGCCTGGATAAGGAATACCTTGATTTTTTTCTGGAGAACGCAAGCGTAAAGGCTGTGGAGACCATGCAAGAGGATTATCATTTCAATCTTCAGAATTGCACGGAACAGGAAGTGTTCGAGTCCCGGATCAAGGTTGTAGAAGCTGTCAGAGGCATCCGTTATGAAAAAAAAGCCGGGGATATCTCCCGGTTCAGGGATGTCCTGACCCGTCTCAGCCGTTCTCATCTGAATCTTCTGGTCGGAACAGCCGGTATTGTCCGGTTCAGCCAGGCCATCCTTCACGAAGATAAGGAGTTCAAGAAATATGTTTTTTATTCCGTATCCGGTACAGTTCAGGATCTTCTGATGGACATCCAATCCGGCAGGATACGGTTCAAGCAAAGTTTTGGCGAACAGACCGTCAACCGTGCGAAAAAGGAAATTTTAAAGATCTGTTATTCCCTGGAAGACGATAATAAAGAGGTATGAAAGGCTAAAAAGACAATAAAGGCTTTAAAGGTAAAGAAAAGGCATAGGTACGAATGCCTTTAGCCTTTATTGCCTTTTCTTCGTGTCTTAGTGTCTTGGCGGCAACGGTTTTTATATCTTATGTTTTTCCTAATAATCCTTGAAATTAGAATATTTTCATGTATAATATAAAAGAAAGGTTTTTCTGCCGATAATGGATAAAGAGACCATGATAAAGATAATTATTATCATCCTGTTGCTCACGACATCCGGCCAAGCCAAGGTCCTGTTTAATGACGATTTTACCGATACCGGTAAAATAAGCTACAGGACCAATATCAGGATATCAGGGAGTTCGGCCATAGTTAGCAACGTCCTATCCGGTCTTTCATGGCCTCTGTCGACCGTCGCCATCACGAAGAAAAGCAATGAGACCTGGGATGTCCTGAATCTAAGTTACGCCATAACGAATCAGCTCCCTCTTCCTGCTACGATCCCTGATATCACTGTCTTTGTCCTGGACAGCAGCAGGAATATACTGAACGGAGCCGGCCAGAAGTTCAGGAAGACATCCGGGACCAGCATGGACCTGAAGCTGATCAGCAACTTGATGCTGCATAATACCATCCTGCTCAGGATGATGCTGTACTGCGGATCGGGGAATATCGGGACACCTGTATTGAATTCTTATGAGATCATTGTTACCGAATCTGAAACAAACGTATCCTATACTCCGAAGAACGTCAGTTTTTCCTTTTATGCGGCCCCGGCACCTCTGCGGCTGGATGAGAGCAGTATGACGCGGTTTTATTGTCGTTTTACCAAGAGTTGCACGGCCACACTGAAGATCTATGATACGAATTATAACCTGGTCAGGAATGTTTTAGCGAACAAGTCTTTCAGCGGAGATTCCGACCTGGATGCTGTCTGG
>JAQTRT010000332.1 GCA_028711675.1 bacterium
CGCTCCTTCATGGAAATCATTGGGAAGGTTGCTGCAGGAGATCACTCCCGCATTGCCGTATACCGTATAACTGGCAAAGAGGTTCTCATAATCATCGATGACACCGGGGTCTGCCCGTGCCAGGAGACGGAGGTCATCCAGGTAAAGAATACCCGTAGTACTTCCAAGAGATTCATTTAAAACAAAACGGATAAGGGATACTTTCTTCAGGTCATTGGGTGTAGGCGCGGGACCGGCGCTGCTCAGGTCTGAGAACCTGAGTGTGATCTTTTTCCAGGAGGTACCGCTCAGTGGTATAGAATTCCGGTTAAAGAGAGTACCTGATGCCTCGATCTCGAAAGTAAAGGTCGTATTGACATTCCCGTCGCCTCTCAGATAAAAGCTCACGCCGCTGTTCGTGGACCAGTCCTGGGTATACATAGAAACCTCAGCATATGCCCAGGACACCAAAGGCGAATATGTTAATTTCAATGAACCTGTGCCTTCCTGAAATACTGTAGCGTTGTTAGAGACAGATATGATATTGCCGCCGACCCCTGGATTGATATAATAAATCTCCATATTGGCATTATCGAAATTCAGGACCTGGGGCCGCGGGTCCAGGATCTCCAGGCCATCAATGAAGAAATCATAATAAACATTCGTACTGCTGCCATTCAGGGAGATCACAAAATCAGACACAGAAGCAAGGTAACTCTGGGGAGGAGGATTACCACTGCCATTGGACCTGCATTGTCCCAGAGGAATTTCCACTTTTTGCCAATTAGTGTTAACTAAACTGATAACTTCAGCGCCCAGATGTGCGTATTCTCTCCCGCTGGCAGTAAATTTAAAACTGAAGAGATTTTGCGAACCATCTCCTTTGAGCCAGAAGCGAACAGTTGTAAAATTCCTCCAGTCCTGGGCTGCGGAAAAAGTGCCCCTGCACCAGAGCCAGCGGGCTGCTGTGTTCGTTATTTTATAATTAAGCAGGAACGACCGGCTGCCGTTCCTGCTCCTCAGGGAACTGTTGGAGGCAATGAAACGCGTACCGCCTGACCCTGTACCGCCCGCATAGGTGACGGAATTATCCTCGAAATCGGCGGCGGTGAGGGCTATCAACCGGCCGGAATGAAAGAAGATCAAGACCAGCAGCAGAAATATCCATAAAACGATTTTACGCATCATATCCGTCCTCCGGTATCGACTCGGTTTATTTCCTGTTATCCGGCCTGAAGGGGTTGATCTTCAGCTCGTTGAACTCGTACCAGGCCGTGGATGCCAGGGAAAGGAAAAAATTGCTCCGGCCGAAAAGGTCGAAAGCGGGTGTGGAATACGGGATGCCGCCGGATGCGGCCATGACCCGTTTCGACTGGCCGTGGAAATAATCGCCTGTTTTCGTATTCCCGGTAAAATAAAAAGCGCAGGCCGCGCCTTCCGTTCCCTCGAACCAGACGGTATCGGAACGCTGTTTCGATTCGTCCGCCGGTGTTTTCTTGTCGTCGAAATTGAGCTCAAAACTGTCAAAGTCAAATCCGTCCACGGCTTTGATCTCCCCGTAGTCCGCCCTGACCCGGCACGTGCTGGTGAGAAGCCAGTCCAGGCACCTGCCGGCCGGTTCTCCTTTCATATTCTTCGGCCCGAAAGACAGGATGGTCCAGGTCTGGCAGTCCGTTGAAATGCCCCCGAAATCGTTCCTGCCTGTCCAGAACGCAGGAATGTTCAGTTTGGGCCCTTTCTGCGCCTTTGACAGGATCCACATCTCCCTTTCCACCCATGCCCGCATCTCATCCGCCGCTTTCCTGTATTTTTCATCTTTGGTAAGTTCACAGAGATACGTCAGCGCGGAATAGCCGTCTGCCTGATGCTCCACGCTCACCCATTTCACGCCGGGTGATCCCAGCATGACCTTGTCCGTATCCCTCCGGGAAAGAAGGTAATCTCCGATCCTTCTCCCTGCGGCCAGGAACGAATTATCCTTAAAGGTATATGTATAATAATTAATGGCCATCAGGACCCAGGCATTGTTGCCTGAATACGAAACAGGGTTCAGAACATCGCCTGTCTCCGCATCATAGGAAGCCGGGAACGAACCGTTCTTTGACTGATGTTTGGCCAGGAATTTCAAAATGTCTTCGGCCATGCTCCTCTCCCCGGCTGCGGAGAACGCTATGACGGACAGGGACTGGTCATAAATATGGGCCAGGGATGTTCCGTCGTTAAAGCTGCGGATCAGTCCCATGGACCCTTTCTGGCTCCTGAGCCAGTCCAGCGGCGTACCGGCGGATCCCGGTCCTGGTTTGACTTTCAGGAGCCTGCTGTAATCCCTGGTTATTTTCAGGTCTTTTTTATAGCCCAGCTCGAGCTGGTCAATGTAAAGTATGCCTTTCCCGATCCTGGGAAAATCAAAGGAGATATTCTTCACATTCTTCAGGTTCACGGCCTCGAAAGGCATATCGGAAAAGGGGATGATCACCTGCTGCCACTCTGTCCCGGCTCCGCTGAACAGATATTTCATGCAGGAGAAGGCGGCCGTGTGGTCATCCGTATCAACGAGATTGACGTTGAACATTTCCCCGCCCTTTTCCCCTTTGACCCGGAAACCGAGAAAATTATAGGATGAGATATCCATGCCCGCTGCCAGGTCGCTGTTCAGAAAGGTCCAGCACGCGGCCCAGCCGTCCGCGGCCTTCTGGTACGTGATCCTTAAAGAGCGGCCCTCCGGCCCTGTATAGTATTTCCCGTCATACTTTATCTTAATGGCC
>JAQTRT010000088.1 GCA_028711675.1 bacterium
TTCTCGGTGAGCAGGTCCTCGCAGTACCCGAGATCAACGTCAAAGGCCATTTTGCTTGACTTGAATCCCAGGCCGAACCTGTAATCCACAGGCATCTTTTCCCTGGAAGGCGATGACGAGGAGGAAATATCAGGCTGGTTGACATCCTGAAAGCTCATCCCGAACTTTAAAAAATCGCTGATAGTATACTGCAAACCAAGGTCCAGGCTCAGGGCTGTGGCGCTGTAATCGCCTTTTGTTTCCTTGAAGAGCGAGACGACCTGGCCGGACCAGGCCAGCAGCTTGAGGTTCAGGCCTGTTGACACTCTTTCGTTGATCCTGTACGCTGCCGACAGATGGACCAGGTTCTCTTTATAGTATTCCGTATACAGGAACCCGAAACCGGCGCCCAGGTTCATCCGGGAGAGGAAGGAAGGCAGTGACTTAAGAGGATAGACTGCCTGGATATTCCCTTTGAAATTATTAGCGTTGTCCAGGCCCGGGTAAAGTGCCGCGCTTGACAGGGAAAAAGTAAAAGAGGAAAGGTTCATGATGCCTGCCGGGTTGATCAGCATGGCATTGATATCGTCCGCCAGTCCTGTGAAGGCGTAACCCAGGCCAATGACCCTGGCGCCTGCCTGCTCGATCTCCTGAAAGGCCGGATGACCGGGCCGGATGAGGAGTAAAATAAATATAAAACACAAAACGGCTTTTTTCATAAAAGCTCCTTTTAAAATTTCCGCCACAAAGACACGAAGGCACAAAGTATAAAAAACATTTTTAATCCTGTCAATTAATTTTCGTATTTCCTTATATTTACTCATATTCTACCACCTGAAATAAGTATGGACATACAGCTTTTCCTGCATGTAATCCTCTTTTGTGGTCTCTCCCTGATAATCCTGCACAGCATATGTGAAACCGGCCATCAGGCCGAAAGCCCTTCCCCAGTACGATGCCGTATGGATGAACTCAACGGCAAAGGAATCCCGCAGGGCCCGTTCGTCGATATCGAGGATCTCGTCCGTGAGCAGCCTCTGGTAACCTATCATCACCCTGGTCCGCGGGGTCCACTGGTAAACGCATTCAAGGCCGCCGGCCTTCATCCTGTCCTGGGAAAGTTCCTTGTGTACGCGGTCCTGGATGGAATATTGGTATAGCCAGGAAATCTTGAATAAAGGAATGATATCGAACCGTTTGAACGGCGTATATGTGTATTTTATCTTATGGAGCGTGGCGTAACTGATCCCGGCAGGTTTCTGTTCAAAGGAACATTCCCGGCTGAATTGGCTGATATCATATTTATTGTAGAAACTATTGATCAAAATGAGCTTTTTAATGAATTCGCTGGTCATTCTTATCAGGAGGGTGTTGTTCAGATTATCTTTGTAATCCAGGGGATCCTTCACCACATTCCCCTGCTGGTCGATGGTATCGTTGGGAATGGTATCCTTGATGTACGCGGTCCTGTTCCTGACGTAGATCTCACTCGGTTCAAAGATCTTGTTCTTATAGATGACGTCCAGGTATTCCTTGTTGTTCATCTGATCATCGATCTCTTTCACGCTATAAATGCCTTTCAGGACAAAAAGGAACGGCCTGAAATAATTGAACGCGAGATAGGCCGAGCCTCCTTTCGTCCCCTGCTCGTAAGGATAATCCGGCTTATCGTCATTCTCCTCATTATCAAAAATATTATTGTTGTTGTCATCCTCCCCTTCCCTGAACTCATAGCTGTCGTTATCGAACAGCAAAAAGTCCTCCTCGTAATCGGAAATGCCGTTATTGTTCTTGTCCAGGGTCTTAAAATTTATCCCGTCCCCCCCGTCAAAGATATCCAGATCATCCGTGATATCCGGGTAATCGTCATTATCGTCATTATCCTCGACAGCGAACCCGGCATCGTAATTCCAGTCGATGTTGAAGAGCTCAAGCCCGGCGTCCAGGTATCTGAATTCTTTCAGAAGCCTGATATAATATGCGTCGGCGTTCTCCACAGGATAAGTGATCCCGGGATCGCCCGGCATTCTTTTATAATTGGCCAGCCTGGAATATTCCGCGGAAAAATTAATGCCGAACACGGTGCCCTGGACATCCACAGCATAAAGGGAACGGCCTGTCAGCTCACCGTAATGCCATTCCACGACGCGCCTGTTTTTGTAATCTTTTACATTGCCGGCTGCTGTGGCGATGCGGATGTAAGGATCGTCCGAGACATAGCCGTTCATGTTCTTGTCCGTCCTGTAGCTGATGTAATAATCATTGGCCACATCAAAATAAAATCGCACGTCATTTACTCCGGTATAACCGGACAGGTCGAACCAGAAATCGATATAACGCGTGCCGTTGGCCTCCTGGTGATCGTTCACGGGATTGGACCAGTAAATACTGCATTTGGAACCAGTAATATTGTTCCGGAATGCCAGCTCCGGCCTTTCCACGCCGTTGATAAGGACTCTGATGCTGTACACGGCGGAGCCGGCCTGGTCATCGTCAGGCGTAGCGTCACTGAAACGGACGCTGATGCCTTTATACATACTGTTCCGTTCCGAGCCGGCGAACGGGTCCAGATAAGCTTTTTGGTTGATACCCTGAAGGGTATTATGCTGGTTCACGTAAGAGAGCCCCATTTTCAGGTCCGGGGCCAGGTCAAAGCCGAGACGGGTGGCGATGAAATATTCGTCCATATCAGGGCCGTTCATATCCTCCCCTACGTTCTCCTCCCATTTCCAGTTAATAGTGGTCTCGTACTGGAAATCCGTGCGGGTAAAAAGCAAGGTGAACCGGTCCAGATACCACGGGATCTGCGAATCAAATTTAAAGCCCTGCTGCTGCCTGTAAAGATAACTCGGTCCGAACAGGGTTTTCTTCAGGGTCAGCGAAGTGAATTTGGTCGGGGTCCGGCCCAGTTCGATCATGTTCTTCACATTATCGTAGGTCTCGTAGAGCACGATATGGGAGCGGAACTCATCGATCCAGGCCTTGTCATAAAGGCCGATAACAGAAGACCCGGACGGATGGCCGCCAATGCGGCTGGCGTTATCTTCTATATAGAAGAGTTTCTCGCCGTACATAAAATGGGAACCGAAGATATCGTAATAATCATACTGCACGGCATTGAGGAATCGCAGGAAGAGAAGGTTCAGGATGAAGGTGAAAAAAATTATTTTATTCATAATTCCTTCCTTAAAAAAATATTCTATGAAAAGACCGGCACCCCTGTGTTTATCTTTTTAACACTGTCCCGGACGACCAGTTCCGGTTTTATTTTTATCCGGATATGCTCTTTTTTCACGCCTGTAATGAGGGTCACCAGTTTAGCCACGGCTATGCGCCCCATGTCGAACAGCGGCTGGCGGATAGTAGTGAGCCCCGGGTTGGTATAGGAGGAGATGGTATAATCATCGAACCCGATGATGGAAACATCTTTTGGTACCAGGATATAATTTTCACCCATGGCCTTGATGGCGCCGATGGCCTGGTCATCGTTATTGGCCAGGACAGCCGTGATCTCTTTCTGGCCGCGGATGACGTTCTTCATCTGCCGGTAGCCCTGTTCCAGACTCGTGAGATATTTGTCGGCCCGGATAAAATCAGCCGCATATCTCTCATTAAAAAGACCGGACTGTTTCATGTACTTCACGTAAGCTTCCAGCCTTTCCCTGTGGTCATGGGAGGAGACGTCACCGGTCAGGAAACAGATATTCCTGTGTCCGGCTTCAAAAAGGTGCTGAAGGGCCAGGCGGATGCCTTCATCGTTATCGATCTCGATATGATTCGTCTCCCCGTTTGGCAGCACGTTGTTCATCACGATATAAGGGTATTTCTCCTGTTCCGCGTCGAGGATATACCGGCTGTCCTTGTTGCTGAGGAGCAGGATAATGCCGTCGATCCTGTTCTCCCTCAGTATGTTCAGGATACCCTGTTCGTGGACCCTTTTTTCGTAAAGGGAGAAGTGGAGCAGGTTATAATTGTATTCGATGCAGTAGTCAAAGATGCCGTTCGTCACCTCGTTCAGGTAATTCCCGAAAAGTTCGGACCCGGACTGGACCACAATGCCGATGTTGAGCGTTTTGGCCTTGACCAGGCGGGGCTTGAAGTTATACCGTTCGATGATATTCTGTATCCTGATGCGGGTGTCGCTCCGGACATTCTCTTTATTGTTCAAAACGCGCGACACTGTGGCAGGCGAGACCTTTGCCCTGGCCGCGATCTTGTATATACTTTGTTTCGTAATTGTTTCATTATGTTTCATAATTAATATTATAATCAACTATTTCCAAAAGTCAAGTTTTTTTTCATGTTTTTTAAGGCCGCTCGGGGGGGACGGTGCTTGACATTGTGACATTTTTTTAATGTAGCGGTGTACCTTCAGGTGCGCCGTTCATTGGAAATAAAAAGTAAACAATTCCAGCTGTTATAAAAATGTCACAATGTCAAGCACCGTCCCCCCTGGATTTCCAGCCTGTCCTGACCCGGCAGATCTCTTTGTTGTCGCTTTTCCGGATAACGGCGTTCAAAAAAACAGGCTGCTCTTCCGGGATCCGCTCGCTTCTGATGAACACTTCATCATTATAAAAGGCCTCAGCCTGGTAATTGATCTCGAAGGACGCGATATCGTATTTCGTCCTCATCTCCATACCAAAATCATCCATGATCCATTCCGCGTATTTCACGTTATTCACGTGATTGTTGATATCGAGGTCGCTTACGCGCACACGGAAAGGAAGGGACTCCTTTTCCGGCTTGCAGAGCGCTAGTCTCTCCAGTTTCTCGTCCAGGCCTTCCCGTTCCTTCGTGAAAGGCCACTGCTTAATGAAGGTATCAAGCCTCTGAGGCCGCCTGGTATTGAGATCAATGATAAGCCAGCCCGTTGTGGCCTTTCCGAGTGTCTTGCCTTTCGCGTCCAGGACCAGGAAATCCCTGAGCGCGAAGAGTCCGTCCGCGCCCTTGGACCATGTTTCCACAAGGATCTTCTCGTTCCATCGGGGCAGGATCTCCATCCTGACCAGCATCCGGGAGAGGACCCAGATCTGGTTCCTTTCCAGGAGGAAGCTCATGCCGCCTTCCAGCGCATCCGCATGGTTCCCTGCCGCATCCTGGAAATAATTGCATAAGGCCGTAAGCGTGGCCTTTCCCTTCATGTCCACTTCATACGATTTGATCCTGAATTCCTCTTTCCAGATGCTTGGCCCGCTCATGATCTCATTCTCCCTTTTGTGCTATATTTATAATCCATAAAAATGGAAAGTCAAATACAGCCGGACGAAAAACCGCAAACACCCGGTCCACCCCTTAAATCATTAAATCATATCCCACTTCCCCGGATAAAAAATGCTTGACACGAGAATCTATTCATTTATAATGGAACAAATACAAGGGCAGATCATAAACAGGGCTTTAAAATGGATCTGCTCCATCATATACCGGGCAGCTGAAAATCCCATCAAAGAAGGAGAACAGGAATGAAAATTTCAAAATTCATTTGGACCTTAACAATATCCATCGTGCTCATCAATATCTTTCTTTTTATCACGCGCATCGGCGGTGAACCGGTCCAGCTCATCACAGGCGATCTTCTGCCTGTCCTCTGTTCATTCATGGCTATCATCGGCCTGTTCTCCGCTTTTACGAGCTTTAAGACATGGGACCAGGCCAAGGTCTCCTGGATGCTCCTTTTGACGGGTATTTTCTCATGGTTCATCGCAGAGGCCATATATTTCTTCTTTGAAGTAATAAAAAAATATAATATGGAGGAATTATATCCCAGCGCAGCCGACGTGTTCTGGCTCTTCGGTTATATCCCCCTGTTCACGGGAATGATCCTTCTTATCATCGGATATAAAAAAAGCGGGCTTACGTTCGGCCCGTGGAAGAGCCGGCTCCTGCTCATAGGCTTCCTTTTCCTCATCATTACCGGCGGGCTCATCATCAAGCTCCTGATACCCATTATTAAAGATACGGAAACACCCCCCCTGGGAAAATTCGTTTATCTTTTCTACCCCATCGGAGACCTCTGCCTGCTTCTGCCTGTCGGTTTGCTGGCCTATATCACCAGTCTTTTCGGAAAAGGCGTTTTTTCCAGGCCCTGGCAATACATCACCCTCGGGTTCCTGCTCTTTGCCATTTCGGATATCCTGTATTCGTATCTCAGCTGGTTGAGCCTGTATAAGGCAGGTTCCGTAACGGATTTCGGATGGAACATCGGCTATCTACTTGTGGCTATCGCCGGATTTTACCAGAATAAGCTGGTGAGATCAGCTTAATCTGTTTTAAAGGAGAAAAATTTTGAGTAATCCCATATGCGAAAAAATAATCGATCTGCTCACCCCTAACCTGGGAAAGAATATGGCAATAGCCACACTGGATGTGCAGACCCAGAAGATCGGTAAAACATCCGATACCCTGTCAAGACAGGATTTGTTCTCTTTATCTGAAAAGATCAAGACCGGTATCAAGATCTTCGTGGGCACGGAAAAGGCAAATGAAATTGCCGCAAAGATAACAAATATCAACTGAACACGTTTTCCCTGCAACCAGCCTCAGCCGCTCTCACCTCCCGTATGCTCCCGGTCTTCCTATGGATTTGCAATTTTACGGACTCCCCCCTGTTTTTTTCAGGCATGACCTGCTCTTCAGGCATATTGCGCACCTGTCATTGCCGCACCACCGGCAGAAGAGGCAATCCGGGCAATCATGTTTTTTCCGGATATTCCTCTTAGGATCCAACTCCTCATCCGGAACATACATCTTAGCCGTCATTCCCGGTATCTCAATAAAAGCCATGCACCCTCTCTTTATAGATAAATTATCTTTGCAAAACATGGAGTCAAGGGAATATTCTCCCTGCATAATAAAAATTGACAGGGGAATTATAGTATATATTATTGAATCAACATGGCTCGATCAATCGCAATCCTTTATTTCTCAGGAACAGGGAACACCGAAGCCTTAGCTGAAGACTTCCGGAATGAATTCAGGAAAAAGAAGAAAAAGACAGAACTGATCCGGGTCGAGGACCTGCTCTCCGGTAAAGCGGTATTCCGGCCGAAAGACCATGACCTGATCGGCATCGGTTATCCCATCCATGCCCTCAGCTTTCCCAGGATATTCGTCCGGTTCTTAAGGGACCTTCCCCGGGCTCAGGACAAGAGAACTTTCATCTTCAAGTCACCCGGCGATCCTTTCGGGAACGGCGGTTCCACCGCGTATCTCCGGAAGAAGCTGAACCAAAAAGGTTATCAGGTCATATATGAAACCACGCTGGTCATGCCGGCCAATGTCTTTTTCAGGTACCCGGACAGCATGATCAAACAGCTCTTCCTTCACGCCCAAAAGAAGATCAAACAGGCTGTTGATGAAATCCTGCACAATACAGTCAGGCTCCAGAAGAACAATCTCTTCCTGGATATCTTTACAGAGTTCTTTAACCGCGGCGCGCATCTGGCCTGCTACCTCTTCGGCAAGGAGATGCGGACGACTAAAGCATGCAACCTTTGCCTGGTCTGTGTAAAAAAATGCCCTACACAGAATATCCGCCTGGAACAGAAAAAGATCAAATTCGGCAGAAAATGCACGCTTTGCGTAAAGTGCTTCTGTATTTGCCCGAAAAATGCCGTTTATTACAGGGGAATGAAATGGGCAATTGTAAAACCCTGGTATGACCTGGCCAGGATCATGAAAGACAGGCAGATCCGGCCGGATCACCTTACTCCCCGGACAAGGGGGTATTTCCGCAGATTCTATAAATATCTCATAAAAAACCAATAAAAAAAGAAGAAATCCCTTTATAAATTTTCTTGACTATCCGAAAATTAATAATAATATGGAAATAATAAAAATATGACAGAAAAAAAAATAGACGCACCTGTAAAAATACGTTTTCCCATCAGGATCCAGATCATCTGGTTTGTCGTGGCCCTGATCCTTGTCGTGGTCATCGTGGTTTACCGCACCACGCTGTCTGATGAAAAAAAGGAACTTCTGCGCCAGATGCAGCTCCGCGGGGGCGCGCTCTCCATGAACCTTGCCAACAATGCCCAGGTAGTGCTCTCATCAGCTGTGGGCGATATCCTCTCTGCCAGAGGCGCCAAAAAGATAACCCAGGATATCTATGAAAGGATAGACTTCTTCGAGCTGGGCCTTTCGGAAAGCGTGTTAAAGATGCTTGATCAGGAAGACGTTATCTACGCCTATATCCTCAATCCCTTTAACCAGATCGTGGCCCATTCGGATAAAAAAGTGGAGACCCTCTCCGAAATAAAACTGCCTCCGGGCGTCAGGCTCTTCAAGGACCTGTACAAGAACGGCGACCTGGTGAAAGCCAGCATGCAGAAATATAATATGGAATATAAAAGCAAGGTCTCGGGCGAGATGATCGAAGGCGAGGTCATCGACATAGCTTTTCCGCTGAAAGTGGCGCAGGAGACAAAATCCCTTAAGACCTATGAAGGCGAGGTCCATATCGGCATGTCCCAGGAAGGCGTGCTCAACACCATCCAGGAAGCCAAAGGCAAACTTCTGAACGTGGCTTTCTTCTCGGTTTTCGTCGGGATCGGCGGAGCTTTCCTCCTGGCGCTGTTCCTGAGCAACCCCCTTAAGAAACTGGTCGGGGCCATGGAAAAGGTCGCTACCGGCGACCTGAACCAGAACGTGAAGATAAAAAGAGCCGATGAGATCGGCCTTCTGGGATGGAGCTTCAATTACATGACTGGGGGCCTGAGGGAAAAAGAAAAGATCAAGAACACGTTCAATAAATTCGTCTCTTCCGAAGTGGCGGAAGAGGTATTGAAAGGCGACTCCCTGAAGCTGGGCGGCGAGTACAAGGAAGTGACCATGTTCTTCTCGGACATCAGGAACTTCACGTCCATGTCCGAAAAGATGGATGCCCACCAGGTCGTCTCCATGCTGAACGAATATATCACGGTCATGACCGATGTCATATTAAAATACAAGGGCGTTATCGACAAGTACGTAGGGGACGAGATCATGGCAGTCTGGGGCGCGCCCATTAAAAGGGATAACGACCCTGAACTCTGCGTGCGCGCGGCCATCGAACAGCTGAAGGTCCTGGAAGAGCTGAACAAGAAAAGGATCGCCCGCAACGAGATGGAGATCAAGATAGGCATAGGCGTCAACACCGGCACGGTCATCTCCGGCAATATCGGCTCGGAAAAGCGGCTCGACTACACGGTCATAGGCGACAACGTGAACCTGGCTTCCCGGCTCTGCACTTCAGCCGGCAAGCAGGGGCTCCATAATTTCATCATCGCCCATTCCACCTATGAAAAAATGAAGGATATCCTGGATGCCAAGGAAGTGGAGCCTATCTTCGTCAAAGGCAAGGAAAAGCCCATCCGCATCTATGAAGTGTATGACATTAAAGACGAATACAGGGAGTTTAAAGTATGATACACAGCGAATTCATGGACGAACTGTCCGAGAACCTCCATATACCCAAGAAAAAAGTAACGGCATATTCCAACGCCCTGATCGGGCTCATCCGGAAGTTCGTGGACAAGGAAGAGATCCAGGTGGATAATTTCGGCAAGTTCAACCTGGACGAGAAAAAAAAGCGCATCCATTTCGTTCCCGACGAGAAATTTTATAAAGAGATAAACATCAAATGAACACACAACAACTCATCGACAGATTCGTAAAAGAAACAAACATGGCGTACGAGGACGGGGTCCAGTTCGTGGACGGGTTCTTCTCCCTCATCAAGCTCACCATGGCGAACAAGGAGAAGATCGCCATCAGCAAGCTGGGCATCTTCACGCCCAAGCCCATCAAGACCCAGATATCCAAGAACGAGACCACGAACCGCATCGAAATGCAGCCGTCTGAATTCTTTCCTAATTTCGAGGGTTCCCGCGCCAAAACACCGGAAAAGAAAAAACCTTCCATAAAAATGGATATGGTCAAGACCAAAGAGAAACAGCCGGGTCTTCCGGCCGGAAGCCCCGTACAGCAGGCCCAGCCTCCTGCTGCTGTCCAGCAGCCGGTACAGCAGCCCGTGCAGCAGCCTCTGCCGGTCCAGCAGTTCCAGCAGCATGCGCAGCAGCCCGTACAGCAGCCAATCCAGTACGCGGTTCCGCAGCAGCAGCAGCCTGTCCAGAAGGCGCAGGTCATTGAACCGTCCGGCTACAATCTCCGCATCATGTATACCAAGATCATACTTTATATATCCATCCTTTTCCTCTTCCTCACGGGTTTTATCTATTTCGAATACAGGCATTTCAGGAAAAAAGCCCTGAAAGATATCGTGGAGATGGAAGTGAAGAACTACCTTTTCGAGAAAGGCATCACGCACTCCACCATCTCCGAGCTCATCGAGTCCAAGTACCAGGATATCCTGACCAAGACCGACGAGCAGACCAGGGAAATGGCCAGCACGCTCACGACCCAGCTCCAGAGGATCAAGGACCAGCAGGCCGTGTCCCTGGAAAAGCTCTCCTCCATGGAGACCAAGCTGAAGAGCCGCATCACGAAAATGATCACGCCCGAGCTGAAGAAAAGGAACAAGAACGCCCAGGTGAAGATCAACCTTTATGTGGTGAAAAAAGGCGATACGCTCTGGGACCTTTCGCAGAAATACCTGAAGAACCCCTATAACTGGATCGGCCTCTACCAGACCAACGGCGAAAAGATAAAGAACCCCGACCTCATCTTTCCCGGCCAGAAAATCTTCATCCCCGAGATCAAAGAATTTTAGCAATGGCTCTTATCATCGACTTCATCAGGGACATACTTGCCGTTTATTTAAAAGAG
>JAQTRT010000089.1 GCA_028711675.1 bacterium
GGTCAATGGTCTTACCGTTGCTCTCCATGTCGCCCTGCTGGAAATAAGCCGGGAAACGGTGCAGGTACTGGTCATAGGGCAGGATAGCATGGGTTTCGGCCCCGAAAAAGTTGTTGTACCAGATGCCGAGAAGGGCCAGTATGACAGGCATGTTCTTCTGGAAGGGAGCTGTGAGAAAATGCTGGTCCATGAGACAGGCTCCGTCCAGGAGCTCCTCGAACCGTTCGTAACCCAGGTTGATAGCGATGGAGAGGCCGATGCTGGACCAGAGGGAATAACGCCCTCCCACAAAATCCCAGAATTCGAACATATGATTGATGTCGATACCGAATCTTTCCACTTCTTTCTTGTTCGTGGAAAGGGCCACAAAATGATTCCGGACGGCTTTCTCATCCAGTTTGTCGGTCAGCCATTTCCTGGCTGTCCGGGCGTTGGTCATGGTTTCCTGTGTCGTGAAGGTCTTGGATGCCACCAGAAACAGGACCGTCTCAGGATCAAGGTGTTTCAGGGTCTCGGAGATATCTGTCCCGTCCACATTGGAGACAAAATGTATCTTGGGGCCGTCTGCGTAATGCTTCAGGGCTTCGCACACCATCTTAGGTCCCAGGTCGGAACCCCCAATACCGATGTTCACCACATGGTTGATTTTCTTGCCCGTGGCGCCGGTCCACTGGCCTGACCTGACCTGTTCCGAGAATTTTTTCATTCTTTCCCTGACCGCACGGATGGCCGGCATCACGTCCTGGCCGTCCACTTTAACCTGAGCATGGGAATTGTTCCGCAGGGCTGTATGGAGCACAGCCCGGTTCTCGGTCCAGTTGATCTTCTCGCCCCTGAACATCCTTTTGGCGTATTCCTTCACTCCGGCTGCCTCAGCGAGGCTGAAAAGCAGCTTCATGGTCTCTTCGGTAACAAGGTTCTTGGAATAATCGAACAGGATGCCGTTCAGGTGAAGTGAGAACTTCTCGAATCGTTTTTCATCCTGGAACAGGTCCCGCAGGTGAAGCTTTTTTATCGTGATATGATGGTCTTTTAGATGGGTCCATTCTTTGGTTTGTATTAGCGGCTTGCTGCTTTTCATAAAATATCCGACCTCCCTGCATGCGATATCGAGGCTTTTAAATATATACTTTTAAAGAAATGTGTCAAATTAATTTAAGAAAATAAATAACCGGCCTGTCCGGGGCTGTTGGATGGCTTTTTTCTTCCGGATTAAGATATAATAACAACCGTTATTCCGGGGCATTTTTAAAACCAGGTTTTAATCCCGTATGTGCCCCTGAATAGAGCGGGAATAGAGTTTCACCTTAAAAAGCCATAAAAATGCCAGTTAACTGCTTCAGCTTGCAGTATTGAGTATAAAATTATTTGACATTGCAAATGAAAGAGCTAAATTGTAAGACGGAGTTATAAGCAAAGTAAAAGCCATTTATACTGTATGAAAATTCAAACTGCTTTTGGATTGCTTATCAATTAAATTATTTCAGCAATAAAGTATCATATAAAACGGCATACGAAAAGAAAGAAAAGCGAACTATTTATAGTAAAAAGATAATGAAAAGGATGTTATGAAGGATGATAAATGTCTTAAAAATTCAAAAGCGCCTCTGGTCTTCTTGTCCATTGAAAAAGAACATTTCTATGACATTAACTGGATGTATGCTGATCTTGGCCAGCTGCGCAGGGCCATCCATAAAACCAGATAGATTTGATACATTTGATAATGTTAAGGAAGAGGCCGGCGTTACCAATCAAAATCAAAACCAGACCTATCTCTTGAATGCGGGAGATAAATTATCCATTAAATTTTATTATCAACCCACTCTGAACCAGGAAGTGGTCGTCCGGCCGGATGGCAAGATCTCCCTGCAATTGATTAATGATATTACAGCTGCCGGGAAAACTCCTGAACTGTTAGCTGAGCAGATTACTTCACAATATAAAAAATACATTAAAAGAAGTGAAGCAACAGTTATTGTCTCTGAATTAGGTAAAAAACCGATCTATATCGGCGGTGAAGTTTCTCGTCCGGGTTTTTTTGAAGTTGCTTTTTGTCCCACTGTCCTTCAGGTCGTTTTTATGGCCGGAGGAGAAACCAGCACCGCTAAACTAACCAGCGTTATTCTTATCAGACGTGTTGACAATAATAAAAAACCTAAAATATATATAGTCAACCTTGAAAATCCCAATAATGATATTCTTTGCCGGCCTTATGATGTTATCTATGTTCCGAAAAGCGCGATTGCCTCTGCGGATCTTTTTGTCGACCAGTATATCAATAAACTTATTCCCATCTCAAGATCCTTCGGATTCAGTTTTGTGTATGATTTAAATAATGGCGACAGCAGATAAAAAGGAATTATAAAAACTTATGGGAAATTTATCTCTCCGTGATTATATCCGGATATTATTCAGACGAAAAATGATAATCCTGATAACGTTTATCAGCGTTATTTTTTTTACGGTTGTCGGACTTCTGTTTAAAGTCCCTGAATACGAAAGCCAGGTAAAACTGATGCTCTCTCTTAAGGAAAGTTCGATAAAAGCATTATCTCCGGAATCCGGGGTAGTGGATACTGAGTGTGAAGTGGTATTAACTTATCCTATTTTAAAAAGAGCGCTCATTCAATTAAAATATCATAAAAGACCGAAAGATTATATTTTACAGTATTGTCCGAAATTGACCAGACCATTCTTTAAATGGCATCTTGATGTTATGGAAGCGATCAATAAATTACTGGAAGATCCGGATGCCCAAAAACCCAATCCTGAATTTATTTATCAGGAAGGCGTAACGGCTTTAAGGGATATTCTGGAAGTAAAAACTATAAAGGGCACTGATTTATTCTCGATTTATGCCTTAGATTATGATTCTGAAGAATCAGCCCGCATTGCCAATGTTGTCAGCCATTCCTATATTATTTTTGATTTAAAACGGCAGCTGGCGGAATTAACGGTCAAACTTGAAGATCAGGACCCCAATATCATTCAATTACGCTCTATGATCTATAGGATGGAAAGAAATCTGGATAAAGAAGATCTTTTTAATATTGAAAATCTTGGATTATCAAGCGTAAAAATAGTTGAAGCCGCCAATCCTCCTGTCAAGCCTAAAGGATTGCCAAAAGTTATATTGCTTATCTTATCAGCTGTTGCCGGAATGATCCTGGGATTTATCCTGGCGTTTGTTTTTGAATATTTGGATGATACTGTTAAAGGCCCGGAAGATATAGAGGATTATTTTAATCTGCCTCTTCTGGGATTCATTCCAAAGGCTAAAATAAAAAATTATTGCTATAATTATGATATGAAAGACATTATCAAACCGAAAAAAGTCCAAGCCGCTTATGAGAATTTGGCCGATGAAATTTATTTAACTTTAAATAAAGATAATTTCAAAGTAGTCCATATTGCTTCCACCATTTCGAATGCCGACATATCCCGGATCATCGCCGGCATCGGAGTGATCCTTTCTTCCAAAAATAAATATAATGTTTTGATTATTGACACAAATTTGCGGAATCCTTCTTTACAGATTATTTTTGGGCTGGATCCAAAATTTAATTTTAATAACTTTCTTGGAAATAAAGATCAAAAACCGGTCATTCAAAAAATAACAGAAAATTTATCTCTTCTTCCTGTATCCGCAACTGCTTATAGTCCCGCAGTTATTTTTAATTCTGAAAGAATGCAAAAATTTATTTTTGATGCTAAAAAGGAATATGACATTATCTTGATAAATTCTTCAAGTATGAAAAACAATAACGACAGCTATATGATATCCGCTTTGACTGACGGCGTTATTTATATTATCAATGAAGGACAGGACCGGCGGCAAGCTATTAAATCTAAAATTGCTTCTCTGCAAGATAAAAAAATAAAATTTTTTGGTGCTATTCTTAATAACCGAACCTTCGTTATTCCAGAAATGTTGATCAAATGGATTTAATATTAAGCTGACCGAAATCATTATTCCTTAACCATTTAAATGGATTTTATTTAAATCATATGAATGAAAGATCGTTAAAAATAGAATTACATGATCTTATTTCTGAAAACAGTAAAATTACTTATTTTACGTCATTACATTTAATTATTTGTATTTTAACCGGATTGATTTTTGGACTCTCTTTAGCTCTTGGAAAACCATTGATCGCATTTGCGGCTTTGATCGGATTATTGGCTATTTCCCTGGTTTTAAAACAGCCTGAGTTAGGAATTCTTTTTATTGTGCTTATTGATGCCAGCATTATTTTTGAGGAAGCCATTCCCGTTATTCCTTTGGGTATCGGCAGTTTTCACGGGACTGATATTATATTATTTGGGATGCTTTTTCTTATACCTATCAATTTAGCGATAAATCCGTCCTTTAAAATCGTTAAAACACCCATGAATCTGGCTGTTATCGTTTTTTATCTGGCTGTTCTTTTATCAGCCATGAACGGATTATTTTTCACTAAAGTCCATTATAAGATAATCATGCGGCTCATGCGGATATTTTCATATTATTTGATGTTTTTTGTTATAACCCATTTCATCAACACAAAACAAAAAATTACATTTATCATAAAAGGATTATTCATGATTTCTGTAATTGTAACATTAGCCATGATGCTTCAGGCTGTATTGGGCAGTAATGTGCAGATCATGCCGGGCCGGATCGAGACAGCCAGGACTTTTGAAACGGAATATGAAGCCACACGGATTCTTCCGCCCGGACAAACCCTGATACAGGTTATGTTGATTACAGCCTTCTGTCTTTCCATCACCCTCGATAAAAATTTTTTTAAGTCAAAATACTTCTATCTGATTTTTATTATCGGTATAGCCAATCTTTTAACGTTTAACCGCAGTACATGGGTGACACAGATCATGTCAATAGGGCTGTTTACTTTACTCATTCCGGAACAATATAAAAAAAAAGTTATTGCCTGGGCCGTCATTACGTTGATGATTGCCGGGCTTTTTATGGCGGTTATTATACCTGCCGGCGGACAACCGGCAAAAACAATCATAGCTGTCTCTGACCGGTTCACTTCCCTTTTTACCGGAGAAAAAATCCAGGAAAGCGCCACATTAAAATGGCGGCGGCTTGAAAATTATGCAGCTATAAAGAAAATTAAAAAAGACTGGTTTTTAGGTATTGGTCTGGGAAACGCATTTACATGGAAAAAAAAGGCTGTCTCCTATATGCATAATTTTTATCTCTGGATCATTTTAAACATGGGTATTGTCGGTTTTATTGCTTTCGCATGGTATTACCTGCTTTTTTTGTTCAGGGGATTTAAATATTGGAAAAAAATAAAGGATGATTATTTAAGGGCTGTTTATATCAGCTTTACGCTCAGCGGATTAGGATTGATCCCCGGCGCCATGGTTAATCCCCAGTTTCGTGAATGGTACTCTATTATTATTATAACCATTATGGTCGGGATTAATGAATCTATCCTGTATTATAATTCGAATAAGGAGTATAACAAAAATAATGGATAAGGAATTTACTAAAAAATTCATCAAAGGTATCGCGACCACTGGATTTGGAACTTTTTTTCAAATCTCATTAGGTCTTATCAGTATGATTATCGCGATACGGTATCTATCAAAAGCTGACTACGGTATTTTTATTTTATTGGAAGTCATTGTTGTCTTATTAGCCGTTCTAGGCAGTCTTGGACTGGAAAATTTATCGGTTATTAAACTAATGGCGGGTTCTGATGATTCCCGTAAAATACTGATTGCAAATACTGCTGTCTCCTACCGTTTTCTCATCAGTATTTTTTTAGCTTTACTCATAATTCCCTTAAAACCTTTTATCCTTTATGTTTTCAAATCTGAGCAACTAATAAAATTAACCTATTTTATTTCCATTTTTATTATTTTAACGGGATTTCAGGAGCTTTTTTTAAAAATATTACAGGCGTATCATAAATATAAAGAGATCGCTGTTTCCCAGATTTTATCCGGATTTTTACGGCTTGGCTCAGTTTGCCTCTTTATTGTTGCTTTAAATATGAAAGCAGCAGGGCTGATTCTGGTTTATCTGGTTACCCTTTTTGGATCTATTATCTATTTAGGCGTTTCGATCCCTTTTAAGAAAAGGTTTATCCTTGATTTTGGTATCATTAAAGAATTATTTCATTTTGGATTCCCTCTGGGTTTAAACAATATTCTTTCGTTCATTTTCATGAAAATCGACAGGATCATGCTTGGAATGATGCTCTCTCCTATGGGAGTCGCTTCCTATGAGGTCGCCTCGCGAATTCCTGATAACATAGCCAGAATGTATACAGCTTTTCAAGCTGTTTATTTCCCGAATTTAGCGGAACTTTTTGCGAAAAATAAAAAAATTCAGGCGGAAAAAGTTCTTAATAATTCCATCCGGATCATCTCCTTCTTGACGATTTTTGCGGCGGTGGTCGGACTTTTATTCCAAAAAGAGATTATAGTTCTTCTTTTTTCCAAAAAATATATTGATAGCTCATCAGCCTTTGCTTTGCTCATGTTCTGTTTTAGCATAGCGCTTATGGGTGACATTCTTGGAACTTCTCTTGTTGCTTTAGGCCAATCGGATAAACCCGTCAAGATCAATATTGTCGATACTGTTTTTAATGTTACAGGTAATCTGCTGCTCATTCCTAAATATGGCATTATGGGTGCTGTATTTGCGACATTAGTTTCCCGGGTTGTTACCAATCCCTTTATCGTTTATTTTTTAAAAAAAGCCGGAGTGAATATTAGATTTAGAAATTATTTAAAACCTATTTTACTTTTCCTGTTTATCGCTTTTTTTACTCTTATCTTTCCTCCTAAAGCCATTATGGTGCGATTGTTAATTATAGCGGTCTTTTTGGGATTATCTTTTCTCTTGTCACTTGTAAAAATAAAGGATATTAAGGTGTTATTACAGAAACATGGGTGAAAACATGAACGTTTTCATCCATTTAATCCAAAAAATGAGTTATCAATGCGAATATTAATAGTCAGTAATCTGTATCCGCCTTATTACAAAGGCGGACATGAACTGCAATGTCAATTTGCCGCAGAGGTCTTAACGGAAAAAGGTCATGAGGTTTACGTATTAACCAGCCGTTATGGCGTAAAAAAACCTGTTCGGGATAAGAAGGTATTCCGTGTCCTCTTCTATCATCCTGAAATTCGCGGAGTTTTTAAAAGATTATCAGCCGGATTGTCAAACCGCGTCAATTATTTTATAACGAAAAAAGTAATGAAAAAAATCGATCCCGACCTTGTTTATGTCGGTCAACTGAACGGTATATCCGTCTTCCCCCTGAAAGCATTAAAGAAGAAAAGGGTCCCTTTTGTTTATCATATCGGTCATTTTTACTTTTGTGAACTGGTGCAATACTGTATCCGTGAGCCGAATTATTTAAAGAGGAACAGTGCTAAAATATTGACGGGATTTTACAGCCTCAATGAATTTGATTTTAACAATATGATCACTGTCAGTTCTTTTATAAAAGAAGCTCATATCAAAGCCGGTTACCTTAAAGAAAATATTTCAATTGTTCCTCCTATGGGAATCCCGGCATATAAGATTGTCCCAAATCCCAGACAGGCTCTTCATCTTACCCGGGGAACGCCGCAGCTGTTATTTGTCGGCCGGTTGACTGCTGTCAAAGGGATCCATATTGCTGTTGAATCCATAAAAACGCTGATTGACCAAAAACAATTATCGGATTTTGCTTTTCATATCATCGGTGACGGTGATCGGGTTTATAAAGAAGAATTAAAACAACTCATTTATAATTATGAATTGAATGACAGGATCCTTTTTGACGGCTTTTTATCTCCTGAACAGCTTGTTCAAGCTTATGATTCTGCTGATCTTTTACTGGTCCCTTCTCTCGAAGAGCCTTTCGGATTAATTATTATCGAAGCTATGTCCCGCGGATTGCCTGTTGTGGCTTCTTCGGTTGGCGGAATAACTGATATTATCGTGCATTTGCAGAATGGACTGTTATCGGAACCGGGTAATTTTATCGATTTGAGCCGGCAAATTATTAAAATATTAAATGATCCGGACTTATATAAGGGTATAAGTTATAGGGCTTTGTTGACTGTCAGAGAAAAATATTCAAAAGAGATGATAGCGGAAAAACTGAATAATTATATACAAAATGCATATAGTAATTATTCTAAAAAACAAAAAATATGAAAATTTTAATTATTTCCGAGGCATTTCCTTATCCCCCTGTCACCGGCGACCGGATCAGAGTTTTTAATCTGATTAAATATTTATCCAAATTCCATGATATTTACCTGACCGGATTTCTTGTCAATGAAGATGAAAAAAAACATATCCCTGAAATGAAAAAATATTGTAAAGAAGTCCATACTGTTACAGCGCATAAAATTTCAAAATTCAGACATTTACCGGGAATTATAAAGGCTCTCTTTACGGGACAGCCTTTGGACTCCAAGTTTGTTTTTTATAAACCCATGGTACGGATCATTCAGGATATATTAAAAAGAAATAAAATGGACCTGATCCAGATAGAACATTCTTTTATGGCTGAATATGTGAAGATCATTCCCAAAAACCATAATATTAAAAAGGCATTGACTTTTCATAACATATGTTATGTGCAGTATAAAAGGCTGTTTCAAACGGAGAAAAGATTCTTCCGGAAAATAAGAAACCTGTTTAATTGGCTGGCTATGGAAACCTGGGAGCCGCGGACAGCCGCACTTTTTGATAAATGTATCACTGTTTCTGAAATTGATAAGGAAATGATCTTAAAAAAGGGCCGGAATTTAAATATATCGGTCGTTCCTAACGGGATTGACATACAAAAGTTTATAAGGTTGGCCAAAACCGAAAAAAACAATCTGATTTTTATCGGGAAAATGAGCTATCAGCCTAATGAAGATGCTGTACTTTATTTTGTTCATGAAATTTTCCCGTTCATCAAAGAAAAAATATCAGATGCTAAATTTTATATCGTTGGCCCCAATCCTCCGGAAGAAATAATTGCCCTGGCTGAGAATAAAAATATCATCGTTACCGGATTTGTGAAGAATTTGACGCCTTATTACAGGAATAGTAAAGTTTCGATCGTACCTTTAAGGGCCGGCGGCGGAACAAGATTAAAAATTCTGGAATCCATGGGACTCGGCAGACCGGTTGTCTCGACATCGATAGGCTGTGAAGGGATTTGCGTCCAACAAGGCAGGAATATTTTTATAGCCGATGATCCTTCGGCATTCGCCCGTCGTTGCATTCAATTGATGTCAGATAAAAGAACATGGAACAGGATAACAAAAAACGGGAGAGAGCTTGTAGAAAAAAGATACAGCTGGGAAAAAATCGGGAATGAATTAAGGCTTGAATATGAGTCTATGATTCAAGGTCCAGTGACCACCAGGCAGAATAATTGAAATTTTTTGTGTTTTTTGTTTTTAATTTATTATAATAACTCGGTAAATAAAATATTTTAAGATCATTTATGGAACAAAAAATTAGAAATATCAGGACAAAAATTGCTGTTTTATGTTATCCGCCCCGTTCGGGATTAACTCATTATACATACAGTTTATGCAAAGAACTATCCGAATATTTTTCGAATTTATATTTAATTGTCAACCGGTCCGCAGATATTAAAACGGAAAAGGCAGGATATAAAGAGGTCCGGTTATTTACCAGGACACGCTGGATATTTATAGACCTCATCAGATTGTTTATGTTTGTCTTTAAAGAAAAGATCAAATATCTGCATTTTCAATCTGCTCTAAAGAACGTGGTTTTTGACCTTCCGGTTCTGCTCTTATTTAAAATATCCGGCCGGAGGATAATTTTTACCGCCCATGATGTCCTTCCTCATATACGGAAAAAATATGAAATTATCCTGATAGGATTTATTTATAAATTATTCGATTTAATCATCGTTCATTCCTTAAATAATAAAGAACTGATAGCCTCCATGAATATAAATCCTGAAAAAATATGTATTATACCGCACGGATTATATACGATGTTCCTGCCCCCCAAAAAAATATCAATGACAGAAGCACGAAAAGAGCTGCAGTTAAAACAGAAGGATAAGATCATTCTTTTTTTCGGGAGCATTAATCCCAGAAAAGGCGCCGAAAAGATCGTGACCGCATGGGATAAACTGATCGAAAAACAGGATAATGTCACACTTGTCATGGCGGGTAATGTCGATTATGCAAAAGGATATTTGGAAAATATTGCCCAACGAAAGAGGATAAGCGATCATGTGAAAATTTTCCGCGGCTGGGTGCCGAATGATAAGGTCCATTTCTTTTTTACAGCAGCGGATATGGTCATCCTTCCCTACAACGAAGGCTTTACCAGCGGGATCCTGAAATTGGCTTATGCTTTTAAAAAACCCGTTATCGCTTCAAGTGTGGGCGAATTATCTGATGTGATCACTTCTGAAAAAACAGGTATTATTCTTGATGATTTTTTTTCCGGTAAAACGGCTCTCTGTGTCATCAAAACCCTGAATTCCGCAGAACAGTTGGATCAATTCAGGAAAAACATTGAAAAGATCGATAAAGAAAAATATTCGTGGAATGCCATTGCTCAAAAAACAGCTCTGGCTTATTTAAAGAAATTCAACTGTACATGAACAGGAAGGAGTGATGAAAAAAATATGAAAGTATTGAATGTCCTCTGGAGCGGGAATCTGGCCGGCAGCCTGCCTGATCTGATGAAGTATCAGCTCAATAAA
>JAQTRT010000333.1 GCA_028711675.1 bacterium
CTTATATCATTCTTCCCGTAACTGTACGGTGAAGACGGTGTTATGGGATCAGGAGAATCACTTATATTACTAATAACGGGAAGTATCGTATCTGAGACCACTTTCACTTCAATGGTCCTGGCCTCTGCCGTATTTCCGGCATCATCAGATGCTTCGATCTTTAATGTATATATCCCGTCAGGCACAGGATCTCCGTTACTATTATTTCCTTTCCAAACATCCGTATTGTATCCCTGATCCCTGTACTGACCGCTTATCACAGTGCAGACTTCCTGGCCGCTGCTGTTCAATGCCCTGATCGTGACATAAGCATTATCCGTTAACTGGTATTTTATTTCTGTCCCCTGGCTGCCTTTGCCTTTTGAGGAAAAATTAGTGGGATCCGCTGTTTGTTTTAAAATTAGCGGTGCCGTAACATCCAATTCCGTCCTGCTCTGGGCTGTCACTCCCTTGTTGCCTGCCTGGTCATGATAATCTATCCTGATCACGTATTCCTGTTCAGCGGGCCGCGTGCCGGCGTCATCAATACCGTCCCAGGCCTCTTCATAAGCCCCTTTATTCCGCAGTTCATTATCCCGGACCGTTCTGATAACATTACCGGCCGTATCATTTATCGTGATCGTTACATAACATTTTTCTGAAAGGGCGTAATTGATCAGGGCATTATCCTGTACATTATCCCCGTTCGGAGAGAAGGGCGTAAGCACGGAATCCGGGCCGGTCAATGAAGGCGGAGTTATATCCAGGACCACTGTATTTAACTGGTCTGAATCAGGCGATATATTTCCCAGGCTGTCGGCAACGAAAAGTCTTATGTCATAAATCCCTTCCTTCAGGTTCCGGCCGTTTTCATCCAAACCATCCCATGTTATCTGCGATAAAACATCCCCGGACGCGGATATTGCCTCGTTCTTCAACTCATTCCCGCTGCTGTTATAACATTTATAATAAACCGTTCCCGGCTCATTCAGCCTGAATGAAATACCGGCATAATCCTGAACGCCATCCCCGTTGGGTGATATATAAAGCGGGTCAATACTGAATTCCGTAAATACAGCCGGGCTTTTGTCCTTTACCACATTCACCTGGGCAGCAGGCCTGTTCACCATATTGGCATAAGTAACAAATATATAATTCTCTTCTTCATAAGCCAGGTTCACGTTCCCGACCGAATAACTGCCCCGGGTGGTGTCATCCGGGAGAAATTCCGTGATGTCCATTGTCTGTTCCTGCAGGATAGCCGGCGTCAGGTCATCTTCGTCTTCCAGTTCCCCGTCATCGTCAACATACACGACAATGGTCCTGTTCAGGTCGCCTGTGCCGAAAACTGCGATGTTCTCTTTATCGGTCGGCGTCAGAGGCTGTACAATGGTCGGGATACGGGGCGGGATATCGCCTTTTAATACGACGAAATCCGAAAACGTATCGATCCTTGCGCTGAGGACCAGGATATCCCACGGATTACTGTAAATATCCTCGACCGGCTCATACTGCTCACTCGGTCCGAGCAGATAATAAGATGCCGTGGTATTGAAATATTTCAGGTTTCCGTCATCACTGATCTTATAAATATTCACATTCCCGCCTGTCATATTGTTCTCAACCGCTTCATCATAAGTATATTTAAATGTAAGAACAGGCTCTTCACCTTCGGGGAAAGTATATGGTGACGGTTTGAATTCCAGTATTGGCCCTATGGGGAAAATATTAGGTTTATTCTTTATAGGGATTTCCGACAATTTCAAAGGCGTAATGCTGACTACCTTATTCACAGGGAACGAATTTGTGCTGAACAATATTTCCGCCCTGCGGTAAGGACTGATAGCTGTCAGGTTATTAATATCCTTGTTACCCGGCTCAAATTTCTCACCGACTTGCACTTCCTGCGTATCAACCTGTATCTTACCCGTGCCGTCATCTGCCCTTAACAGTACTGTATAAAGCCCGTTCAGTTTCGTGGCATCCCAGTAACCCAGCACGGAATTTTCATCGGGTTTAGGGTCGGATGATTCCAGGATAAGATTCCATGTGTTATTATCAAAATAAAACAATTTATACGGGCCTGTTGCCTTACCCCTGATCTCCACGATCCTTTTCGGAGATGCGCCGAGTTTCAGCTTCACCTTGAACTTATCCATCATCTCCTGGTTCTGGCCGTATTCCGTCAGATTGATTACTTCCAGGTCATTATTTGTCCGGCCGTTCAGATATTTTAGCGTAATTTCCCATTTATCAATAACTGTTATGGGATTATCCCTGATCTGGCCGTTTGTGACATAAAACACTGATGTCGGCGAATTCGCCGTACCGGATTTCGGATAGCAGTCCGAAATAACCATATAATCATTGCATATCCCGTCCGGATCGAATTGTTCTGAATTAAATTTTGCTGGTTTACTTTTAATTACAGTATTGTTGCTGAGATTCGGATCCTCAGCCGAAGTATAATACCTGTCGTCTTCGACATGGCTCAAGGTGACTGAATCAAGGCCGTTAACGTTTAATTTAATCCTCGAATCTGAAATATCAGCAGTATAATATTCCTGAATCCTAATGTTATTGATATCACCGTCATATGTTCCTGAAAGATAAGGCCCTGTTGTATGAAGCTGCTTAAAATTGGTAATTAAGGATTCTGTATGATAATCATAATCATCCCTCTCTTCATTATATTCTATG
>JAQTRT010000334.1 GCA_028711675.1 bacterium
CCCAGCTCAACCTCGAGGAAAATTTCCGCAGCGACGAGGAGATCGTTCTTTTTAATAACAGGATATTCCGCTACGAGAACCTCCTTGATTGGGTCCGTGAGGAGCTGGACGCGGTAAAGGACGACAGTTTCATCAACCCGTTCCTGGAGACCTACCGGAACTCAGGCCAGAAACACATCGTCTCAGGAAAAGGAAAGGGTTATATCTATGCCGAGCAGCTGATACACCGGGAAGAGGATGAACGGGAAAAAGAAGAAGTCATCAAAGAACATTTTCTTCTGAAGATCAGCGAGATCGTTCAAGGGCATGGATTCCGTCTGAAAGACATAGCCGTGCTTACACGCACCAATGCCCAGGCCAACCAGGCGGTCAAATGGCTGCTGGAAAAAGGATACCAGGTGGAATCTGAGCTGACGGTCAGCATCAAATCGCATCCTCTGGTCATTGAGGTCATTGAATTTTTAAAATTCCTCGACAACCTGTCTGACGACATGGCTTTCATCAATTTCATCACAGGCCGTATCTTTTCTCATCTGTCCGGCCTGAAACAGGAAGAGATATTCAGCTGGCTCGACGCAGTCCTGATCCCGGCCAGGGAAAAAGCTGTCTACCGGAGCTTCCGCGACTGGCAAAGAACGGTCTGGACCGATTCCATTGAATTCTTCTTTAAACGGTACGGCTATCTTCCCCTGTACGAGTTCATCCTGATCCTTTATAAAAAATGGGGTCTGTTCCAGACTTTTCCCGATTCCATCCCTTATTTCCTGAAACTCTCCGAGATCGTCCAGGACCTGAATTCGGAATCCAAGGCAGGTCCGTCCGGCCTGCTCCGGCTGTGGGACGAGACCGATGTCAAGGACAAATTCTTCCTTTTGAAAACGGCCGAAGACGTGGATGCCGTCAAGGTCATGACCATTCATAAATCCAAAGGCCTCCAGTTCCCGGTGGTCCTTGTCCCTTTTACCGGCAGCCAGAATGAGAAGGAGAACCTGTTCGTCTCTGAACCCGGGAATTCGGACACGCTCAGCATGCACTACATCACCAGTGAAGACACCTTCTTCTCGGAGGTTTGCCATCATATCTATTACACGGAAAAAACAAAAAGGCTCGTTGATGAGATCAACGATCTGTACGTAGCCTTCACGCGGCCCGAACACGCATTGTTTATATTCTTTGAACCGGCCTCTTCACAAAAAGGGAATAAGCTGGCGCGCCTTCTTTTCCGGGACAACAGCAACCCTGTCCTGGAAAAAGGGAACCTGCAAAAGGAAGAAAGAACTGGAACAGCCGCGGATGATCCCTGCCTCTTAAAGACCGATCTGTCCGCAGGCTGTACACGTTCCGACAGTCTGGAATGGCTCGAACTTATAAAAACAAAGGTGCAATCCATGGACGAAGTGTCCTTGAACAGGTTCAGGGCCGTGGATATTGGTACTGTCATCCATTACATCCTTTCCCTGATCCAGGACTATAAAAAGGAGGAACTCGGGGAAAAGATCAGGACAGGCATCAGGCAGTCAGGCCTTTTTTCCGGCCGGGAAACCCTGCAGGCAAGGCTGGAACAAGCATTCGGTAATCCGGAATTCCTCCGTTTCTTTCAGCCAACCATGAATCATGCCGCGGTCTTCACGGAAAAAGAGATCGTGGACGAGAAAGGGAACCTGAAACGGACGGACAGGATCCTCGTATACCCGGACAAGATCGAGCTTATCGATTTCAAGACAGGTGAAGAATACGAGGAAGAGCACAGGCGGCAGATACTGGGATACAAACATCTGCTGGCCGGATTTTATCCCGGAAAACAGTTCGACTGTTATCTGGCCTATATCGACGAGAATAAAGTTATTAAAATATAAAGAACACAATGGATCACTCTGTTATGGTAACGGATTTTTACAGCGGCAGGTCTTTAGACCTGTTATCTACCTGTCATCTGCCTGCCGGTTATGACAATCACCGCACCTGAAGGTACGGTGCTACTTTTAAAAGGAGATATTCATTTATTTTAAAAATAGTTTATGAAAAAATTATTCGTCATACCCATTGAACAGAATTTTATTGAGACTTTCACGGACCGCTTTTTAAGCGACGAAGGCATCGATCTTTCCCGGACAGCCGTTGTCTTTCCCGGTAAAAGGGCCTTTCTTTATCTAAACAGGCTGCTGGCCGGAAAAAGGAACGGGCCGTTCTTTCCTCCCGCGGAAATGACCATTACGGAATTCATCACCCGTATCACACGCCGCCATTTCCCGGACCATGTCCAGATCAGGAAGCTCGACGCTGTCCGGATGATCCATGAGATCGTGAAAGACATACGGCCGGGTCTGGCCGGCCGGACCGGGCCTGCGGCCGGTTTCAGGGAATTCTATCCCTGGGCCGTGAAGCTCCTGGAGTTCATCGACCTCATGGACAGGGAGGACATACCCGAAAGCCGGCTGAAAAATATTAAGGCCAATGCTGAAATCGGATATGACGTTCCCGAGGCTGTCAATCTTCTCCTCTCCCGCATCATCCCTATACGCCGTGAATTCCATGAACGGCTTTCATCCGCGAAACTCCTTACCAACGGCTTGATTTACCAGCTGGCCGGCCAATACCTGGAAAAAACACTGTTCGATGAATTCGACATTGTCTGTTTCGCCGGCCTCTTTGCCCTGACAGGG
>JAQTRT010000090.1 GCA_028711675.1 bacterium
TATGGAGATCGAGACCGTCATTCACCGCACGTTCCTCTGGGCCATTACCCTGGTCCTGTTCATCCTGCCTCTGGGCGGCGTTTACGCTCTGGTTTATTTCAAGCTGTTCGCCATCAGCCGCGTGGGCGTGATCGCGGTCATCTCTCTCACCCTGCTGTTCTTCCTGAACTATTATAAATTCTTCAAACCCCGGATCGATCATGTTTTCAGAAGAAGGAAAGAGGATTACTATAAGGTCCTGTCCGAGATACCGTCCCGTATCGGCAGCTCCCTTGACCTTAAGGTTTTCTGCGGGCAGTTCTTCAAAGAAGTTAAAAATATCCTTTATGTGCGGAACGGCCTTATGGTCATCAGACCGCCGGAGAAAAAGGAGTTCAAGGAGGAATATGAGACCGGTTATGAGGAATTGAAGAAACACGGCCTGGCCAAACCCGAACAAGTGGTCCTGGCCCAGGATGATCTTATCATTCAGCATCTGGCGCAGAACATGAAGGTTCTGGAACGGGATGAGGTGGTCCTCAATCCCGGGCTGGAAAGCATCAGGGAACGGGCCCTGGAATTTTTCAATGCTACTCATCTTGAACTTCTCATACCGCTTACCATGGGCAATGAACTGATCGGCCTGCTGGGTCTCGGGAAGAAGGAGAATCTTTCCCCGTATACCATCAGGGACGTGGATATCCTCGCCAATATCGGGAAGCAGGTAGGCATTACCGTGGACAACGCCCTGCACCATAAGGATATCGTGGAAAAGGAACGGATCGAGGAGGAATTGAGGCTGGGTAAGCAGATCCAGTCAAGCCTGCTGCCGCAGGTGTCGCCCCGGCTGCCTCATCTTGTGGTGGAAGGGCTCAGCCAGCCGGCCAAGGAGATCGGGGGGGATTATTTTGATTTTATTTCCCTTGATGACAACACGAAACTGGGCGTTGTGATCGGCGACGTATCGGGAAAGGGAGTGGCGGCCGGTCTCTTGATGGCTATGGTAAAAACAGCCATCCATATCCTTTCACCGGAGGATCAGCCCAGGGATATCCTGTTGAAGATCAATTCCATCCTGGACGAGCACATCGGCGGCGAGAAGTTCATGACCATGCTGTACCTGATCTGGCAGTCCCAGAACTCGAGCATCACATACTCTTCCGCCGGTCATGAACATATCCTTGTCTTCCGGGACCAGACAAAGGAGATCGAGATCATCCAGTCCGGCGGGATCATTCTGGGTATCATGCCGGATATCCGTGAGTTCCTTGAGGAGAATTCCATCCGGCTGGCCAAAGGAGACAAGATGCTCCTTTACACGGACGGCGTGACGGAAGCGCATGATGTGTCCAAGAACCGGTTCGGCCTGGACCGCCTCAGCGAGACCTTCCGGAAGTATTCCCCGAAACCGGCTCTGGAGATCATGCAAGCCGTTAAAGACGAGGTGTATTCCTTTATCGGGTCTGTTCCGCAATACGATGATATCACCATCATCGTCCTGGAGGCAGTATGAGTTTTTTTAACACGCCGGAGATGAACATCCCGGGTGTACTGGGTACGCTTTATTCCTACAGTATATTCCTGAACGCCGCGCTGAGCTTCATCCTGGGATTTTTTGTTCTGGTTAAAGGCTTCCGGAAACGGCTGAACGTTTACTGGTTCCTTCTGAGCATGTGCGTATCCTTCTGGGCTTTCTTTATTTTTCTCTGGTCCCGCGGAACGGCGTATGAAGAAATCCTGTTGGTTAACAGGATCGCCAATTACGGCGCAATTTTTCTGGCCATCATGGTCGTCATGTTCACGGAAGAATACGTGAGGAAGAAGAGCAGGGCTGTTTCGCTTTTCAACCTGCTGGCAGGTCTCCTGATCCTGACAGCCGGCCTTGTGTTCTATAAAGAGTTCATCCCTTCCGAGTCCCCTAAGGTCTTTTTTAAGCTTTACCCGGATACGGGCATTGTCTTTGCCGTATATTTCCTTTATTTTGCCTGCGCCTGGACGTACGCGCTGATGCTCATGTGGAACCATTACAAGCGTATGGAGGGTATCGCGAAAAAACAGACCGGTCTGATCCTGACCGGGATTACCATGGGGATCCTTGGCGGCTCCACAACGTTCTTTGCTTGTTTTAATATCAATATTTTTCCGTTCGGCAGTTCTTTCAGCCTGATCTATGTTATATTTACTACATATGCCATCATCCGGTACCGGGCTATGGAGATCGATACGGTCGTACATCAGACCGTGATATGGCTTCTCAGTCTGGCCATCCTTATTCTGCCGATCGGAGTAATCTTTTCCTTTTTTAAGGAGGAACTGCGCGCGGTCCCTCCGGTCTTTATCCTGGTCCTGATCTCGTTCACCCTTCTCCTCTTTTTATTCTACTATAACCGTCTGAAACCCGGGATCGACCATTTTTTCAGAAGAAGAAAATATGATTACCAGCTGGTGCTCTCTGAAATGCCCAGCCGGATCGGAAGTTCGCTCGACCTGAAGCTTCTCAGCCGGAATATGGCCAAGGAGTTCAGGGAAACGCTGTATGTGAGGAATCTTCTCCTTCTCGTTAAACCCCTGGATAAGCAAAGTTTCAATGAACTGGACTGCGTCGGATACGGCACAAAAGGGAATAAGGTCCTGGCCAAGCAGGATAATGTGAGTCTGGCCGTGGACCATCCCATTATCCGGTTTTTTCAGAAGAATATCAGGGTCCTGGAAAAGGATCAGATCGAGATCGATCCGGTCTATGAGACGATAAGGACCGAAACCCTGGAATTCTTCAGGGAGAATTCTCTGGAGATCCTGGTCCCCTTTACCATACAGGGGAATCTGATCAGCATCCTGGGCCTGGGGAAAAAAGAGAACCTGACGAACTATGCATTGAAGGATATTGAGCTCCTGGAATATATCGGTTCACAGATCGGCATCACGATCGATAATGCTTTACACCATTCGGACATCCTTGAAAAGGAACGCATTGCCGAAGAACTCCGCCTGGGCCAGCAGATCCAGAAGAGTCTTCTCCCGCATGCCCCTCCTCAGGTGCCAGACCTGGCTATTCAGGGATTCATGCAGCCGGCACGCGAGATCGGCGGGGATTATTATGATTTTATCAATCTGCCCGGCCGGCTTGTCGTGGTGATCGGCGATGTTTCCGGAAAGGGAGTGGCAGCCGGACTGCTGATGGCCATGGTGAAAACGGCCATGCACCTCTTTTCACGGAAAGATGATTCTCCCAAGGAAGTATTAAAGAAACTGAACCTGATCCTGAACCAGCAGACCGGCGAGGATAAGTTCATGACCATGATGTACCTGATCTGGCAGGCGGATAAAAAAACGTTCCTGTACTCCTCGGCCGCACATGAAAACGCGCTGATCTACAGGAAAGCCCGGGACCAGATCGAGACGCTCAGGGGCGGAGGCGCTCTTCTGGGAGTCATGCCCGATATAGACAAGTTCCTTTATGATGAAGAGATCCCGATGAATCCCGGGGACAAGATCCTCCTTTTTACGGACGGCGTTGTCAGCGCCCTGAACGCGAACAAGGACAGGTTCGGTCTCACGCAGCTGAAATCGGTCTTTTTAAAATATGCGGGAGAGCCGGCCCGGGAGATTATGTACTCCGTGAAGAACGAGATTTATTCCTTCATGGGAAGCCTGCCGCAGCAGGATGATATTACGCTGGTGGTCCTGGAGAGAGTGTAAGGTCACGATAATCCTTGACTTCTTTTTTTTATCCGATAGAATGTATCAGCTTATTCCTGATCGTAAGATATAAAACAGCTCCATGAAAAGGAACGGAATTATGGAAAAAAAGGGATTCGATAATGAGAAATATCTGAAACTTCAGAAAGAGTCTATCCTCCAGCGGGTCCAGCTGTCCGGTAACAAGCTTTACCTGGAATTCGGCGGCAAGCTCCTCTACGATTATCACGCGGCCAGGGTCCTGCCCGGTTATGATCCTCATGTCAAGATCCGTCTTTTACAGGAGCTGAAAGAAAAAGCGGACATCATCCTCTGTATCTATTCAGGGGACATCGAAAGAAAGAAGATCAGGGCGGATTTCGGTATCACTTATGATTCTGATGCCCTGAAGCTCATCGATGATCTGAGGGACTGGGGCCTGGAAGTATCCCGGGTCGTGATCACGCGTTTTGACAACCAGCCTTCCGCCATACAGTTCAGGAACAAACTGGAAAGGCGCGGCATCAGGGTTTTTACCCATTTTTTTACAAAAGGATATCCTACGGACGTGGACTTGATCGTCAGCGACGACGGCTACGGCGCAAACCCTTATGTTCCCACGGAAAAACCTCTTGTCGTGGTCACAGGGCCGGGCCCCGGAAGCGGAAAACTGGCTACATGTCTCTCTCAGCTGTACCATGAAAATAAACACGGCATCAAGGCCGGTTATGCGAAGTTCGAGACCTTTCCCATCTGGAACATTCCCCTGAAACACCCCGTGAACATGGCGTACGAGGCTGCCACAGCGGATATCAAGGATTTTAATCTCATCGATCCTTTCCATCTCCAGGCGTATAACGAGACAACGGTCAATTACAACCGTGATGTGGAGATCTTCCCGGTCCTCCGGCGGATACTGGAAAAGATAACGGGAGAAGCCTGCGTGTATCAGTCCCCTACGGATATGGGCGTAAACAAAGCCGGATTCGGTATCATTGACGACAATGTGGTCCAGGAAGCGGCCAGGCAGGAGATCATCAGGCGGTATTTTCAGTATTCCTGCCAGTATATCATGGGCGTATCCGAGAAAGATACGGTCCAGAAGACAGAACTGCTGATGAATGAACTGAATTTACATCCTGAGGACAGAAAAGTGGTCCGGCCGGCCAGGGAAGCCGCACAGGAAGCGGAGAAGAAACAGAAAGGGAATGAAGGGATCTTCTGCGGCTCAGCCATAGAATTAAAGGACGGGACCATCATCAAGGGCAAGAATTCCAGGGTCATGCATACGGCCTCAAGCCTGGTTCTGAACGCCATCAAGCACCTGGCCAGTATCCCGGACCAGATCCATCTCATTTCTCCGAACATCATGGAATCGATACACGGGTTTAAAAAAGAGATATTCAACATGAAGAACATCAGCCTGGACCTGGAGGAGACCCTTACGGCTCTCAGTATCAGCGCTACCACGAACCCTACGGCCCAGATCGCCCTGGAGAAACTGAAGGAATTAAGGGACTGCGAAGCTCACATGACCCATATTCCCACGCCCGGCGATGAGGCCGGCATGCGCAAACTCGGTATCAACCTTACCAGCGACCCTGATTTCGCCACCAAGAATCTCTTCATTAAATAATAAAAATACAGGCTTGCCCGGACATCCGGAAAAACCATCCTTTATTTTCATGCTGTAAGGAATTTTATCCCTGATACCGGCCTGTCACGGCCTGCATCTCTGCTCCAGACCACACGTCCTTTGAACCGGAGCTTTTTTCCCTCTTTGATGATACATCCCTCGATCTCTTCAGGTCCGGACAGGACGGAGTTCCGGGTCTCCACAGCCATTCCGCCTTTGCTGATATTAATGATACGGCCCAGGGACCCGGCCAGCTCCAGAGGCCCTGTGAAATGGAAGACCATCCGGTCTTTTAACGGTATGCTGATCCTTTTATGTTCCCGCTTTTCAAGAACAGAAGCATGAAGCCCGGACAATGCGGGATCCGGTCCTTTCTGTAAAGAGAGCTTAGCCAGGGCATAGAGCATAAGACCGTCTTTCTTCGTCTCCTCAGGAAGGGTAGCTGCACCTGTCCTTACTAACAAGTTCCGTCCGGGGAAGAGGTTCTGCACCCTCTTTCTCAGTTTCTCCCTGACTATCCTGGCTCCTTTTCCGGATGTGTCCGGCAAAAGGAGGACAAATTCATTATCCTTTACCCGGAAAGCCGTATCCGATATCCTGATGCTGGTCCTGATAGTTTCCCCCATATTCTTATAAGTGACGGCCCTCTGGTTGTATTCGTTTGGATTGGAGCTTTTATCCGGACCTTCCGTCATAAGTACGATCAGAGAGAGCGGGTCTTCTCTTCTTTTTGCGTCGGCAACAGCTTGCCTTAGCCTTTTTTCAAAGCACAGATGGTTATACAGCCCTGTCGTTTCATCGATAAAAATATTTTTTTTCATTTCCAGAAGAGTGTTCCTGTCCAGGATAACGGGATTTTTTATGTATTCGTCGGCAAAATTGGCAAAATAGTCCATGCTGGCTACGAAAATACCGACGTCCCTGCGTAAATATTTATTAAGCCGGTCCTTATGGATAAGGATCATCTCCCAGACCTCCCTGGCCTTGGCCGGGGATATCTTCAACTGGGTTAATTTATACAGGAGAAGTGAGAAGACTCCCTGTTCATACCGGTTGATCAGGTCATTGATCAGCTTCCTGGTCTCCTGGCGTGCTGTCTCTTTATTGACAAAGGCGGGTATGATGCTGTCAGGCAGGCTGTCAGCTATATTAAAATTAAGTTCTTCCATTTTTTTTCTCTTCCAGTCTCCTTATAGAACATTAGACCGGGAATCAGAAAAAAAGTTCCGGGATTTTTCCTGCTGACAGAAGGGGGGAAAAAGCAGAATGATCAAATAAAAAAGGGGCTATTGAACAGCCCCTTCCTGTTTTCAGGAGAACCGGAATATCCTTTTAAAAACTGTATTTGCCCTGGAAATAAAATTCATCTTTATCCCTTAACTGGCCGAACATAGTTGTCTTTTTCCCGTCGATGAGCCGGGCTCCCAGGCACAGTTCGGTGCTGTCGGCCGGATAAAAGATTACCTCAGGCTGATAAACATAGCCGTAATTCTTTTCTATATCTTCGAATTCTCTGATACCTATGCTTCCGTTGAGGAAAGCGATCTTTACTTTATCATCCAGGAACTTGTATTCCAGCCTGAGAAGGAAATAATTCTGGAGATTGCTTTCACCCCTTTCATGGAAAAAGCCGTGAAGATACTGAAGATTGTAGTAAAGGCCGTTCTTGAACGTGTAATCCATGCCGATGAGGTATTTTACGTAATTATGACTATCCAGGCTGACTGATTCCTGGTGGAATCCGTAAGGATAGGGGAGCGGCAGTTCCGAAACCTGTGTGACCTTTCTCGGGATGAACATGGCTGCTTCAGCCCAGACGCCCACGTCGGCCACGGAGCCGGACATGTCCAGTCCCACGACCTCGATGACCGGATAGACCAGTTCGGAGGACACGTTCACTACATACGGATTCAGAACATTCACAGGGGTCAAAATGACCTTTTTCAAGACCGGCAGGGAATCCCTTGTATAGACATAACTTGCGGAAATATCATACCCGAGAATGTTCTTAGATATCTTGATGCCGCCTGATGAACTTTGCTTCAGGGTGTTCTCCGGCATGATGAGCTTATCGCTCGCGGAATTAAGGCTCAGTCCGGCAGGCATGTCCGCAGACGGGAACAGAGCTGTCAGCCAGTCGCCTTGAGGCAGGAGAGCGGGCTTGAATACGGGGATGAACACGGCGCTGAAAGTGAGACCCGTAAAATAATACGTGAGCTTCACACTGTCCGAACCGAAATGGCGGCCGAAATCATAAATATCTTCCAGGTCCAGGGAATTCAGGTTATCCGTGGGATTTATTTTATCTCCTGTGCCCCAGGCGATCCTCTGCCTTCCCACGCGGATATCCAGATTGTCCAGAAAGAAGCCGTATACGTCAAAATAAGCTTCACGGAGATCCAGGTCCCCGGGCGAGACGTTCTCCTTTCGGGAGAGGTCGGCTGTCGTGTTGGCTGACGGAAAACCAAGGGACCTGACCCAGAGCTCTGAATAAAAATGGGTTTTATCCGAGGGCTTGGCTTCGGCCTGGAGGTCGAGTCTGTATTCCTGCCAGGAGATGGCATGGTTATATTTCCGGTAGAACCGCGTGTCTGCCTGGAAATATCCAGCCCATTGAAGGGAACTGCCGGATGCCTGTACTTCCGTTTCAGGCACCGGGGCAGGTTCGGTTTCTCCCGTCTCCTGCGCCTGAAGTCCTGACAGGGATGTCAGATAAATAAGGAGCACAAATAGGATTTTTTTCATGAAATACCTCCTTTTGTATATAAGGGCAGTGTAAATTTTTTTAAGCGCCACAGATGAACACAGAAAAACACGGAAAAGGATTTTATTAACAGGATGGACAGGATTAATAATATATCGATTTTTATATTAACTCTATCCAATAAATTATCCTGAAATGATCTGAATCTGCGTTAATCTGTGTTTATCTGTGGCTTTCTGTCCTTTTTCCTTTTTCATGAGATTTTTAACATCGTCCTTACGGGGATATGAAAAGACCTATAAGGCACATTGTTTTAAAACCATGAAAAACGAATTTTTTTTCCTCTTTTCCGTCAGCGGCTCAGATACCGTTCCGTGAATTTGTCATCCGGGATGCCGGAATCAAATTTAACATTCATCTGGATCATTTTAGTCTTGTGTTTGGCTTTTACGTCTTCCATGGTCATCTCCCGGCTGGTCCAGTAACCGTTCACCTGTTCTACTTTTTCCATGGTAATGATCTTAAAAAGCCTGCCGGCTTTATCGTACATTTCAACGCGGGAAGGATAGAAGTTAGCCGTGTTTACCCACATAACGGTCCTTGAGTAATCGGATGTTTTTCCGGGTTTCAGTTTGCTGTCCAGGACATACATGTTATTCTCTGTCTTCAACAGTTGCGCATCCAGTTTATCGGAATAATTCCTGGCTTCCATGTCCTCATAGGTGAAATCCGTGCCGGCGAACTTCGAGTTCTTGACATGGGAAGCGATGCGCCGGACCTTTTTAAAAGCCGGAAGATACAGATACATGACATCATTGGGAAGGGAGAGGAATCCGATGCCTTTCTGGTCAGCCGGAGAGAGGAACCGGACAAGCCTTCGTTCGCTCCCTTTCTGGAGCAGGCTCATTTCCCGTACCTTTTCCTTGTTATTCCTGTCGATCAGCACGACTTTCATCAGGGTATCCTGGTCCTTGGGTGCGTTCATGGTCTCATCCACTTTCCGCATGATCTGGTTGGCAGTGAGCTGCTGGGCCTGTACGCTTCCGGAACAGATCGAAAGGAACAGCAGACCGGAGAGAATAGTAAAATGGATCATTTTTTTCATAGTTATACCTCCTAAGATAATATTCGATCTCTATGAGTTCCTGTCTGTTCCCAAACCCGCGAAGGATTTTAAATAAAAGGGAACAGACCGGATTTTCTTCATTCCACCTTATCGGAACCTTTTATCCATGTTCCCACAAATCCTGCTTTTGTGACAATGATAAGAGCGGGCAGAAGGACCATGGTGCTGATGCCCGATCCCAGCATGGTGATGGCCAGGAGTATGGAGAAATTCTGGATGGGGACCAGGTTCCCGAAGAGCAGGACCAGGAAACCGAGCATGACGGTCAGGACATTGATGGTAATGGCTTTTCCGGTTGTACGGAGCGTGATATCCAGGGCATCAGCAGCTGACTTGCTCTTGTGAAATTCCTGCCTGAACCGGCTGATGAAATGGATGGGGTAATCGATGCCGATGCCGATGGCAATGCTCCCGACCAGGACCGTGGCTACGTCCAGGGGAATATGGAAATAACCCATACACCCGAAGATGAGAAGCAGTGTAAAGGTGATGGGGACCAGGCCGATAAGCCCTCCTGTAAAGGAGCGGAGCAAAAGGACCAGGCAGATAAAGACCAGGATAACACAGATGATGAGGCTCCGGACCTGGCTCCTGATGATGCTGTTGTCCAAATGTTCATAAATGGACGGGTAACCGGTCAGGGAGTAGCTGATCTTGTCGTTGTTCCGCTCCCGGATATGATCGCGAACCGCATCGAGCATTTTTTTCAGCTGGGATGCTGTATCAATCCGGCTTACCATGCACTGGATGACGGCTTCATTCTTATCCTCGTTCACCAGCTGGCTCATCACTTCCTGTCCTTCCAGGAAGAACCAGAGATTGGCCACTTTTTCCCTGGAATCCGGTACACGGCGTCCTTCTCCGATCACATCGTTCATCTCGATGATAAGGTCCAGAACAGACTGGGGATTGTGGATGTCGCTCTGTTTTTTCAGGAATTCCTGCATCTCTTTCATCTGTTCCAGGACAGCGGGGTCCTGGATATCCCCTTTCACCAGCATTTGCAGCATCATGGAGCCCCCGAAATTCCGGTTGATGATCTCATCAGCCACCCGGATGCTGCTGCCAGGCTGGAAATAACCCTGGATATCGACCTTG
>JAQTRT010000091.1 GCA_028711675.1 bacterium
GGGATCGAGCAGAAGGTCATTCAATACCTTCATAAAAAAGGAAAGGCCCGGATCATCTGGCACGGCCATCCGGAAGAATGGGAAAAGGTCCTGAAACCCCTGGCCCATCTTTTCCAGGGAGAGCTTGAGGTCATCAAAGGAAAAGAAAAACCGGGAACAAACAATATTAATATCTATTCCGGGACCGATCTTCATTCCCAGGTCATGGGCGTCCGCCAGGTCCTCAGCCGGGAAAAGCTCAAAGATACCGTCATTGTACTGCCCCTGGCTGACACGCTTTTTCCCCTGCTCAGTTACGGGATCGAGAACCTCAGAAAAGAAAAGGTCCTTGACCAGTTCAATATATCCATGGGTTATCCCCTGAACCGCACGTCATTTTTCACGCTCATGAATCAAATCCTTGAGATACAGAAATTCACGCGAAACCGGGACAGGAAAGGGATGGGCCCCCTTCTGTACCCCGGCCGTCAATACATGGACATCCTCTCCAGCCCTTTTATCAAAAACATGAAAAACGACCTTGTCCGTCCTGTCATCCTGGCTATCAGCCAGGCCCTGGCAGGCGGCCTGGAAAAAAGCCCGCTCAAAGGCCTGACCCTGCTCTGCCTGCAGGAGATACACAAGGACAAGGAACTGCTCAAAGCCGTCCGGGAAAGCTCCGGGATCACGGACGAAGCCATGATCAGCCAGACGATCCAAATGGTCCATACCAGGTTCTTCCATGATTTCGAGGATATCCGGACCCTGGAAGGTCTCTGTGAACGCATGGAACAGCTCATCGATCATATTCTATTGAACAGCGAAGTACGCTCCTATATCCTATCCGGCGAAGTGTTCAACCGTTTCTTCGCGGCCATGAACGAGATCAGGAAGACCAGCCTGTCCCGCGAGGAACTGGAGAAGGAACTGGTCCTGGACCTCTTCCTTTTTTCCCTCAACCACGAGAATATCTCCTTTGAGACAAAACCCCTTCAGGAAATGGAGATCATCGGCATGCTCGAGACACGGAACCTGAACTTCAGGAACGTGGTGATGCTTGATGTCCAGGAAGGAGTGATGCCTGCGGAGAAAAAGATCGATCCCCTGGTCCCTGCGGGTTTGTACAGCGTCCTCGGCCTGCCGGACCATGAAAAGAACCAGGAGATGTACAGATATTATTTTACCAGGCTGGTACGCGGCGCGGAGAACGTGCACCTCTTCTATATCCAGGATGAGAGCAAGCAAAGGAGCCGTTATATCGAAGAGCTGATCTGGAAAAAAGAAAAGGAGGAGAAGCGGCTCAATGCCCTGGCTGTCCGGAAGATATTCTTCCCGGTCAGGCTCATCTCCCGGCAGGAAAAGGAGATCGTCATCCCCAAAGGGAATGTGATCCTGTCCAAACTGAAAAAGATGAGTTACTCGGCCTCAGGCCTTGATTCATACCTCCGGTGCAGGCTGAAGTTCTATTTTGAAAAAGTCCTGGGCCTGAAGGAAGAGAAGAAAGTCCGGGAGGATATCGACCAGGCAGAACGCGGTATCCTGGTCCACCGGATCCTGCGTGATACGTTCCTGCCTTTTATGGGACAGGATCTGGAAAGCCGGAAATATCCGGAAATGGAATCTCATCTCTTAAAAACAATCGAAAAACATTTCCAGGCCCAGCCCAGTACCGGCGAATATTACCTGTTCAGGAAAATAACAGAGAACCACCTTAAAAATTTCCTGAAAAAGGACCTGGAAAGGAAGACGCCTTTCAGGGTCCTTCACCTGGAGAAAAAATGGGAAACGCATTTTCCCGTCAACGGGCAAGAGGTCGTACTCAAGGGGTTTATCGACAGGGTCGATACGATGCGGGACCGGGTAGTCATCTTTGATTACAAGACCGGCAGCCTGCTGCCGGGGGACAGCGTGGATCCTGACGCGGATATTGATACAGCGGAAAAAATAAGGGAACACATCTCCTCATTCCAGCTCCCGGTCTATATACGTTTGTTCTTGGACAATGAACCCGCAGCTAAACTGGAAAATCTGGAAGCAGTTTTTATCTCTGTTCTGGACAGCACGGAAAAATTTCTTTTCACCGGCCGGAGCCTGGCCTCTTTTACCAGGGAAAAGATATACACGGACTTTTACCTGAAAGCACTGACAAACCTGCTGCAGGAGATACTCGACCCTGAAGTACCGTTCACGCGATACAAGGATACGGACTGCCGGGACTGCCCGTTCATCCACCTGTGCGGGATGGAAGAGGAAGAGAGGGAATATTAAGCTTTCCGTTTATCTCCCTAGAGATTGAGTCAGCCGTAAAAACAACATCTCTGATCGTCTCTTCATTGGCCTGATACAGGACCCGGACGCAAAAAAGGATACTGTCCAGGCCATTGGTCTGCCCGTATAACCGGAACACGGGAATCAGATAAACATCCGGAATTAACAAATATTTGGTTTTAATGATCTGGCAATAATACAAATATATTTTATTTCTATAAATACCTTGCCAAAGAGGATAAAAATATTATAATAGAAACGCCAGCCGACTTGATCTGCTGGATCATTAACAGGAGAGATGCCGGAGCGGTTGATCGGGGCGGTCTCAAAAACCTACCTTTATAAAAAAATAATCCTGAAATAAATCCCTGAAATGCAGAAAAACATAAAATAAAAAATATAATTGTGCCCTTTTTTTCTTAAAACCATTAACTAATTTGTACCGGCTTATATACGCTTGTAAGGTTTTCGCGGATTTCCTGCAAGAATCTGTCACAAATATGGCACAAGAAAAACTCATAAAGTATTAGTTCGAGTCCTATACTGCCCCTGTACCTGACAGATGGAAGGACCATTTATCAGGATTCGGTAATGCCGAGTGATTGAATTTTATTCCTGAGCGTGTTCCTGTGAATTCCCAGCCAGTCAGCGGCATCAGACTGGTTCTGGTCAAATTTAATGAGGGCGTAATCGATCAGAACTTTTTCAATATGACTGATAAGACGGGGATATATCTCACCGCCGCCGAGTTTTAAAATTTCATCCTGTACCAGGGAATCCAGGCTGAATTCCCGAGGTTCAGACTTTGCGATTTTGTCCGAAAGGGTTCTGTAATCCAGAACAGCTTCCGCTGATAAGATGACAGAGCGCTCGATAACATTTTCCAGTTCTCTGATATTGCCGGGCCAGGAATACTCCATCAGGGTTTCCAGAAAAGGAGGGGGTATTTCCGGCATGGGCTTGGCATACTTTCTTGTATATTTTTCCAGAAAATAGTTCACCAGCAAAGGGATGTCCTCTTTTCTCTCATTTAAATTCGGAAGATGGAGGTTTATCAGATTGATCCTGTAAAACAGGTCTTCCCGGAATTTGTTCTCTTTAACCAGCAATTCCAGGTTTTTATTGGTCGCGGTTATGATCCGGATATCCACCTTATGGGAAAATTCACCGCCCAGGGGTTCCACGGTTTTTTCCTGAATGACCCTGAGGAGCTTGGCCTGCAGATTAAAATCGAGATCGCCGATCTCATCAAGGAAAACAGTGCCCGTATGGGCCAGTATAAATTTTCCTTTTTTATCGGAGACAGCATTTGTAAAAGCCCCTTTTTTATATCCGAACAGTTCTGATTCCAGCAGAGCAGCCGGGATAGCTGCACAATTAATACTGATGAACGGTTTGGTAGCGCGTGAGCCTGAATAGTGTATCCGCCGTGCCAGCACTTCTTTCCCGGTCCCGGTACTGCCGGTGATCAGCACCGTTGCATCCGTATCTGCGATGAGGTCAGCGGTTTCAAGTATTTTTCTCAGGATCTCACTGCGTCCAATCAGGATATTGCCTTTTGAAAACCCCAGGCGTTCCGACAGTTCCCTGTTCCTGCTGATGAGTTCCTGTTTTTCTTTTTCCGTCCTTTCATAACTCTCAATTTTTTGTGTAATCATGGCAGCTATGAGAATCAAAGTGTCCTTTGTATGATTCAGGTCTTCATCATCCAGAAACTGTTTTTCAATGGCCAGGACCCCGGCTACCTTGTTCCGGTGGCGTATAGGGATGGAGTAAAAGGAGAAAATCTCTGTTTTGCTTCTTTTTATCTTCATTTTATTCAGGAACTCCCTGTTTTCCGAGATGTTCCTTATAATGATGGGTTCCCCGGTTTTAACTGTTTTCCCTGTAATGCCTTCACCGATCTCATAGATTCCGCGTTTAACAGCTTCTTCACTCAGCCGGTAACCCTGGAAAACCCGCAGTTTATTTTCCGCTGTCAGGAGGATAAGCATACCTCTCTGCAGGGAAATGGTTCTGGATAAGCGGTCCATAATCTTCTGAAATGCCTGCTCCAGTCTGATCGGCTGGTCCAGTATACCGGCAATCTGGATTAAAAGCTTCTGGAATTCAATCTTGTTCTTCAATGTATTGATGATATTTTCTTTGTTCAATATCTGTACGACAATATTCCCTATGAGCTGGAGGAGGGTAAGGTCTTCTTCTGTAAAAGCCTCCTGCCTGTTGCAGTCAACGCTTAATACACCGATAACCCTATTGCTGACGATCAAAGGAACCGCCAGCTCGGACCGCAGGTCCTCCCTGATGCGGACATAGAAATCCACACTGTCGACATTATTGATAAGCAGGGGTTTCCCTGTTTCAGCAACCCGGCCCGTGACCCCTTCTCCGACCTTCAGTTTAACCTTTGTGATGATCCCTTTATTCAAACCGCGGATAACTTTAATATCAAGTACACATGATACAGGATCGATCAGCATAATACTGCCTGAAGTGGCCTTGGTAATCTCAATACAACTATCAATCAGATAATTAAGCATGACTTCGGAAGTTTCGCTGTGATTCAATGAGGTCAATATATTATGCAAGGCTTCCAATTTTTTATCTTTGTACTTCATTTTATCCTTAGATACCACCATAATACCTAAATTATTTAATTTGTCAAGCTTATTGCATAAATAATATGCAAAAAACATAAATAAAATCAACGATGCACACAATTTATGCGAAAACTGATTTTTTAAAATTTTACATTTCTATAACTACTTAGTATATAATGAATAATAAAAGCGGCTTGGCACGGGATTTGCTTTTATAATAATCAGAATAAAAAAGGAGGTGAATAAAATGTAAAAATGAGTTCAGTTTTATGGATGCAGATCAAATACAATCAACTGATCTGCATCCCGTTTGTTTCAATTTTTTTATGGAGGAAAAAATGAAAAAATTTACAGTATGTACCTTTATTTTAATACTGTTTATGACTGGCAAGACCGCTTACTCTGAAGGTCTGAGCGGAGATATTTACATTGCCGGTGTAAGCAAGTATTTATGGAGAGGTCAGGATCTATATGATAAGTTTGCGCTGCAGCCCGGATTTGACCTATCCCTCTCTTCCTTTTCTCTTGGGTTCTGGAGCAGCTACCATCCGGATGCAGAAGCTCTGGCTGAAGCGGATCTGACGTTAAGTTACAGTTATGAACCCATGAAAAATTTTACCGGAAACCTGGGTTACACTTTCTACTCTTTCCCTCAGCCGGTATACGGGGATTCTCACGAGGTTTACGCAGGTATCAGTTACAGCGGGTTCCTTTCACCGGGATTAAAGTTATTTTATGACTTTGATGACGGGGATGGTTTGTATGCCGAATTATCCTGTTCACAGGGATTTTCTCTTGGACCGGAATTCAGTTTAGGCGCCAGCCTGGGCTTCAATGCAGGCCAGTGGGGATACGAGTCCTCCCTTACTGTACTGGGATTAAGCCTGAGCACCGTCATACCGGCCGGGCCTGTTGAAATATCCCCTGTACTCTTCGGGCAGCTGGCACTGGACGACCAGTATAAGAATGATGATAATTTACTGGACGGGTATGCCGGGCTGTCGGTGAAGTACAATTTCTGACAATATAAAAAGGAGGTAAAAACATGGAAAAGTTTTTAAGTTTAATCAGACGGTCGTGGAAAATCGGCCTGCTGATATTATTTACTGCCACAGGATTTCTTCATGCGGAGGAAACCGTGGAAGCTGCAGCAGCAACTGCGCCTTCCCATCTGCCTGTTGATTTCATCTGGCTCCTGGTGACGGGATTTCTGGTCTTCCTGATGCAGGCAGGTTTTGCCATGGTGGAAACCGGATTAACCCGGGCCAAGAACGCAGGGAATATCCTCATGAAGAACCTTATGGATTTCTGTATAGGATCGATAGCTTACTTCATTGTAGGTTACGGTCTGATGTATGGTGCCAGTAAAGCAGGACTTTTCGGCACAGACAATTTTTTCTTAAACAAGGCCAATCCCGGTTCCGTGGACGGATTATGGGAATATGCCTCATGGCTGTTCCAGGTGGTCTTTGCCGCAACAGCCGCTACAATTGTCTCAGGCGCCATGGCGGAAAGAACGAAATTCACAGCATACCTGATTTACAGTTTTATAATCAGTCTTATAATCTATCCTGTATCCGGTCACTGGATATGGGGAGGGGGCTGGTTAAGCAAGCTGGGGATGATCGATTTTGCCGGGTCAACTGTTGTTCATTCCGTCGGCGGGTGGGCCGCTCTGGTCGGCGCCATCATACTGGGACCGCGTTCAGGGAAGTATAATGCACAGGGCAAGCCGCGTGCTATTCCCGGGCATAACATTCCGTTAGCCGCTTTAGGCGTTTTCCTGTTATGGTTCGGATGGTTCGGCTTCAATCCCGGAAGCACGTTAAAGTTCAGCAATGTCATCGGTCATATTGCTGTAACCACAAACCTGGCGGCAGCAGCCGGTGCTCTTATGGCCATGTTTACAGTCTGGATCATCTACCGGAAGCCGGATGTTTCCATGACCTTGAACGGCGCTCTTGCCGGACTGGTCGCCATTACAGCACCCTGTTCCGTTGTATCGCCTGTAAGTTCACTTATCATCGGCGGAGCGGCAGGCATACTTGTCGTCCTTTCCGTTGAGTTCATTGACAAGGTCCTGAAAATTGATGACCCGGTTGGCGCAATTTCAGTACATGCTGTCAACGGTGCATTCGGTACACTATGTGTGGGCCTGTTTGCTGAGTCCCGTTTTGCCGAAGCTGCCGGATTCAGTCCGGTAAGCGGGGTTTTATTCGGAGGGGGCTGGCATCAGTTCGGAGTTCAGCTGACCGGAGTTGTTTCTGTAGCCGCATGGGTTCTGGTAACCGTCTCCATCATGTTCCTTATCATCAAGCACACCGTAGGATTGCGTGTAAGCAGGGAAGAGGAACTGAAGGGGCTGGATATCGATGAACATGGCATGGAAGCATATCCCGGATTCCAGATTATCAATTAAAGGAGGTGAATATCATGAAACTGATTGTAGCTTTTATTCAGCCGCATAAACTAGAGGACGTAAAAAAAGCCCTATTTAAAGCGGAAATACATAAAATGAGCGTTACCTCTTCCCTTGGATGCGGTCAGCAGAAAGGGTTTACTGAAACCTACAGGGGTATTATTTCAGAGGTAAACCTTTTAAAGAAGACACGCCTCGATATTGCCGTGAATGAAAATTTTGTAGAACCAACTATAAAGGCGATCATCGAAGGTGCCAGGACCGGAAATATCGGAGACGGAAAGATCTTTGTAACCGATCTGCATGAAGTCATCCGTATTCGTACCGGTGAACGGGGCAAGGAGGCTATCGGATAGAACAACTGTTTTGCAGGGGCAGGCAGATAACCTGCCCCTGTTTGTAATAATTAAAAAAGGCGGAAAATTGATGATCTGTTATTTACTGCACTCTCCGTCTGAAGGATTGGATAATATTATGAAGGAAATTCTTTTATCATAACCTTACTAATATATTTATGATATAAAAACAACATATTGCTTTTACGGTAAGGACCCCGGTTAATAGTAATAACAATTTTTATTCAGTAATTGGGAGAAATTCAATAATAACAAGAAAAAAGTATGGGGCTGATATGGAAGATATTAAATTAGAACCGGAAAAAGAGGAATTAATAAAGTATGGCGGGAAGAATATAACCATCGGCCTGTTTAAATCCTATTAAAATTTACTCCGCTTTTGTATGTTAGTTAACAATGATAAAAAAACCTTGATATTTTATATGAACTTGCTATCTTTACCTGCAATACCAGAATCCGGAAGAGAGGACGCAATTGGTATGTTGATGCTGTGTTTCAGGATGTCAGGGTCAGGAAGGCAGCTGGCCCTGATAAACGGCTTGCGGAACAGGTCGTCAGCAAGATTTAAGCCTCAATATGCGGAAGGCACGTTCTTTGAAAAATCAATCAAGCAGGTAAAGATTACCTTTAATGAGTATTCCCGGATCCAGAAAAGTCAAAAGCCCATAAACGGGACAAAGTAAGCGTAAAAGCATTATCACAAAGACCTGGAAAGTTATTCCTTTACCAAATCACTGCTGAAAAAACTGAATGGTATGTATGGGAAAGGTTATGAAAAACAGCGGGAGGATAAAAGGGAAGAATACCTATCTGTTGAGGAATTCCACAGGTTTATCAATAGCGCAAGGGATTATATCAGACTATTTATGGTAATTGCCGTCACAAAGACAGGAAATGAAGATGACGGAAATGAGTGCCTTTTATAATTATATGATTTACTATTAGCTATAAACTGGAGAGATGGCAGAGTGGTCGATTGCGGCGGTCTCGAAAACCGTTATACCCGAAAGGGTATCGGGGGTTCAAATCCCCCTCTCTCCGATTTTAGTAGGTTAGTAACTTAGTTAGTTAGTATTAACTTTAAGTATATTTTATTTACCTTATTTCTTACCTGGATGGATGACGATCAAACGAACGTGCTTATATGATCAGGATGAAAAAAAATCTTATTTTAGCTTTTTTTACTTTTATCCTGTTGATAAAGATCCTTCATGGAACGACCAATTACCTGATCCCCATCGGCCATGATACCGTGTTCATCCGCCTGGACAGGATAAACATCATCACAGACCCGAACTGGAACAGCAAAGACCTTTTCCTCCACCGGCTTACACCGCCGCCCTTCCCTCTCACCAACCTGCCTTCTGTTGACCTGGTCCTGATCTCGCACGGCCATTTTGACCATTTTGACCTGGAAACGATCAAAGGGATCCATAAAAAGAACAGGAATGTCAGGATCCTCCTGCCAAAAAAACTGGGATATATCCTGAAAAAATCAGGCATCACGAATTACCGGGAATGCCTTTCGGACGAAGAGATCCGCTTCAGGGACCTGTTCATCCGGACCTTTCAAGCCAAACACGACGGAAGGCGTTTTCTGATCGACAACACTTCCCTTTCCCTTATGTACCTGATCAAAGGGAGCAGGAGCATCTTTTTCACGGGCGACACGGGATACACGAACCTGTTCCCTGTGATAGGCAGGAACGAGAAGATCGATATTGCCATGATCATGATCGGCCAGTGGTCTCACATGCCCAATCCTGTCCGGAGCAGGCATCTCCAGTCCGATGAATCCGTCCGTGTCTTTAAAGAGCTCAAGGCAAAATTCATGCTGCCTGTCCACTATGATACTTTCCCCCTGGGCTATGGAACCGGGATAAGCAGCCTGGAGCTCCTGCTCAGAACCGCGGAATCAAACAAACTCCGGGAAAGGATATGGACAAAGCCTTTCGGCACGCAGATTATAATAAAATAAAATGTGATAGCCGATATTCCGTAACTCCGTACCTTTAGGTGCGGTGATTATATCAACCGGCAGGTCTAAAGACCTGCCGCTACATTTTTTGGTTCATCTCTTTCTTTGTGTCTTCGTGGCTCATCTTTCCTGATCTGATACTTTTTATTTGACATAAAAAATGAAAATCGTAGTTTAAATGGGAAGATTGAGCACAGGGGATGAAAATGAGCGTCGGAATTTCCGAACAAAGAAAAGATGCCCTTGAAAAAGTACTGGGAAAAGCAAGATTCGCTTCTGACTATTATTATCCTGATATGCTTTACGGCTGCACTTTCCGCTCGCCCAAGCCCCATATCCGGATAAAGTCCATCCAGACCTCTGAAGCAGAAAAAGAACACGGCGTCATAAAGATACTCACATACAAGGATATCCCCGGAAAAAATTTTATCCCCCTTGTCTTCCCGGATTATCCCTGCCTGGCGGAAAAAAAAGCTCAATTCGCAGGCCAGGCCATTGCCCTGGTCATTGCCGATTCCGCCGAGAACGCCCGGTCAGCAATGAAAAAGATCAAGCTGGATTATGAAGAACTTCCCGCTGTTTTTGATCCTCTGGA
>JAQTRT010000092.1 GCA_028711675.1 bacterium
TGGTCAATATCATCGGCAACGGCCTTTACCGGTTCCAGGCTTTCATGGATGAAAAAAAGGAATGGAACCTGGAACTTCACTCCGGCACAAAGAGTTTTTATAATATCCTTCACGCGGGCTGGAACGGTCCTCTCCGGGCCGCATCCGCGGGTTTCGGGTTCGGTAAACCGTTCTCCCTTTCGGAAAGCATGTCCCTGGCTCTGGAGATACTGGGTTCCCGTTATTTTAACGGGAAACAGAGTATGCCCAGGCAGCATAATCTTCTCGTGAGCTTCAGGCTGGGACTCCAGACGCGCATGCTGTCTTTTATGACCCTGGTGACCGGGATTTCGTATAATTATTTCACATCCTTTAATACGCCCGGTATCCGCATGGCGCCGGAAGCAGTGCATCATTATGAATTCCCCTGGGGGAACAGGAACAATATCCACTGGCCCGGCTTTTATATCGGCCTGAGATTTTAAATCCGGGTGACACTTTTTACCTCCTGCGGTGTTCCACTATACAGAATACCAAAAAGGAGGTATGATATGTCTATTCGACAAAAGTACGTGATGTTTCTCCTTCTCTCCATCCTGCTGGGTCTATCCGCGGGAAATCTGGTTTATGCCGAAGAAAAGACCCTCCTGGGCGATACTAAGATCACGCACGGCGGTTTCGGCGGGCCTGTTGTAAAAATAAGCATGATCAAGGACGCGGGACGCGTTTTCGTCGGCGGCCGCGGGGCCTGGATCATCAACCATAAGGTCTCGCTGGGAGGCGGAGGATACGGCCTGGTCAGTTCCGTCTCAGGGATCGTGGACAATACGAACCGTTATTTCCATATGGGTTACGGCGGATTCGAACTGGGAATCATCTTCCGGTCCGATTCCCTGGTCCATCTGAACCTGATAACTCTTATCGGCGGAGGCGGGGCTGTATACAGCCGCCGTCAGCATGACGAGGATTATCATGACGGCTGGAAATCCAACGGCGGCGATGCTTTTTTTGTCCTGGAACCCATGCTGTATCTGGAACTGAACGTAACCAAATGGTTCAGGACCTGTCTTGGCGCCGGTTACCGGTACGTGGACGGTCTGGATAGTTTTCCTAATTTTTCAGATAAGGACCTGAGCGGAGCCAGCGTGGAGCTGTGCTTTAAATTCGGGAAGTTCTAGATAGTTGCAGATATAAAGAAAGCCGGAGGGGCCTGATCTTCAGGTCCCTTCAGCCTGTACATTGTTTTTTAAAGAACGGGCAATCCGGGCAGATTAAACCGCATACGGACAGATCATTCATGTTCCTTCTCTTTATTTTCCTTTTGACTGGAAAAGGTCGAACTGGTTGCCGTACAGGTCAATGAACTGCACGGCCATGCCCCAGGGATTCTGCATGGGTTCGTTCTTGAAGATGACGCCTCTGGTCTTCATTTCAGAATAAGTCTTCTGGAAATCCTGGGTGGAGAGGACGAAGAGGGAATGGCGCCCGCCTGTCTGCCGGCCTGTGAGGAGTTTCTCCTCCTGGGTCTCGGCCTTCATCAGAGAGATGCCGGTCTCTTTCTGCGTTTTCGGCGCCACGACGAGCCACCGGAAATTCCCGATCTTCTCGTCGTCAATTTTTTCGAATCCCAGTTTCTCCGTATAGTATTTCAGGGCTTCGTCCTGGTCTTTCACCAGAACCGTGATGTGCGTGATCTTGTTTATCATGGTATACCTCGGTGCTGCTTGGTGTGATCGGTCCTTTACGAATGGCCGATCCGTCTTTCATGGATATGAATAAAATTTTATTATTTTTAATGTCAACCTGAATTATATTTATCCTGTAACCGGTTCTTCGATCTATTAATCATTTATATGCGCACATCCCCGGATCTTTCAGTTCCGTCTTGACAAATGAAATTAAGGCCTTATTATATAACCTGGATTTTAACATATGATAAAGAAGATATTTGATATTAAAGTTGAGGATATGGACCTGAACAGGCTCCTGAAGATCTGCCGGGAGAGAATCAGGAATAACGAAAAAACCTTTATTGTAACATTAAATTCTCTCATGGCCCTGGATTATTTCTTTAATAAAGAATTCCGGAAAGCCGTTGACCGGGCTGACCTGGTCATCGCGGACGGGATCGGCATCATCAAGGCCAGCCATTTTTTTGGGCGCGGGATTAAGAACCATATCCCTGGCATCGACTTCATGCACAAGCTCCTGGGGCTGGCATACGAGAACAAGCTCTCCGTGTTCCTTTTAGGAGGCACATGGGATGTAGTGAATAAAGCATATGAGAACATGAGGAAATGGTTCAACCACGCCAGGTTCCTGGGCAAATACACCGGATATTTCGAGCCTTCCGAAGAGGAGAAGATCATCCGGGGCATCAACAAAGTGTCCCCGGATATCCTGTTCGTGGCCATGGGTTCGCCCAGGCAGGAGCTCTGGATCGGCCGGAACAGGGAAAAGCTGGACTGCCGGGTCATGATCGGCGTGGGCGGAAGCTTTAATGTGATAGCGGGAAAAGTGAAACGGGCGCCGGATAAGTGGCGTAAAAAAGGCCTGGAATGGCTCTACCGGTCGCTGACTTCGCCGAAGAAATTCATGAACATTTTCCGTGTTATTTTTTTTCTGGTGTTCATGGTGTATTTCAGGATCTTTCTGCTCAACAGGAAAAAATAATGAACGGTGAGAGAGCCGTTTCCTGTTTCGGGTTGACATGAAAAAAATAACTAATATATTCCGACAGGGATTAAATATGAAAAAAATTATTCTCCTTATTCTGCTTATGCTGCCTTGTGTCCCTGGTTACGGCGAGTGGCGGACGTATGATGTTTACCGGTGCGGGGCCAAAGGCCTGGCTGCAGGCGGTGCTTTCACGGCCATTGCCGACGATGTGTCCGCTATTTATTACAATCCGGCCGGACTGGTCCAGACCAAGACCTTTGTTATTTTTTATACCTTTGATTCGCAGATCAGGATCGTGAACATCATCGACCCTACTCTGAAACTGACCTACAAGGTGCCGGCCCTGGTGGGATTCGTCTATCCTTTCAAGGATTCGTTCAATACGGTCCTGGCCGTCTCGGCCACCAGCCCTTATCAGAGAAAGATCCCGAACGAATTCGCCGTATATAAATTCGCGCCCAGCCTGGCCATGCAAATCCTTCCGTTCCTTTCTCTTGGTCTGAACGTAGGCCTGGATTATGCCACGTACAGCGAAGCCAACAGCCCGGACGGCCTGGGTTTTGACGTCCAGATAGGTGTTCTTTACACGCCGTCACGAATCGTGCATGCGGGGCTCAATTACAACAGCCGGACCACGATCGACTGGGGGAAGTACGGGACCATCGGTAACCTGGAGGAAACGTTCCCTGATATCCTTCGGGCGGGAACAGCTGTACTGGTCTCTCCCAAGATCATTGTTTCCTTTGATCTGGAATACCAGAACTGGCAAAGTATCCGCTTTGTCGAGGACGGGACCAATAAAGCTCCGGGCAAAGCCCTGGAACACGGGCTCTTCAAGACCATCCATCCGCATCTGGGACTGATGTTCCTGGAAGAATCGAGCGGTGCCCATATCCGGCTGGGCTTGTATACGGATTCTTTCTTCCAGAAGGATATTGATACATTCAGGAACAAGACCCAGCTCCTCTGGACCATCGGCCTGGGTGCTTACGCGTTCAAGATCCTTAAAGTGGAGGCCGGACTGGCTGATTCCCTGTTAGGCCATCTCATCAACAAGGATAATAACCGCATCGAAACAGTCCAGATCACGGTCGAATACAGGTTTTAATAAGAAAAGAACGGCTGATGGAAAAGATAATCATGCAATTCTTCCTGCCTGAGAATAATAATGTGGAGATCATCCTGAAACAGGGTGATATTACGGAAGAACGGGTGGATGCCATTGTGAACGCGGCCAATTCCCGGCTCCAGCACGGCGGAGGCGTGGCCGGCGCCATTGTAAGGAAAGGCGGCTGGAGTATACAGGATGAATCTAATAAAATTGGCTTTGTCCGGGTAGGGCAGAGCGCTCTTACCGGCGCAGGAAAATTGCCCGCAGAAAAGATAATCCATACAGTAGGGCCTCAGTGGGGCGAGGGTGATGAGATCAATAAACTTTCCGGCGCTGTCCATCAATCCCTGAAACTGGCGGATGAGAACAAGCTTATGACCATATCCTTCCCTGCCGTGAGCTCCGGCATTTTCGGTTTTCCCAAGGATAAATGCGCAGAAGTAATGCTGGCCAGCGTGCGGAAATACCTGAAAGAGAATCCCGGGACAGGATTAAAGAAGATCATCTTCTGTATCATCGATGACCTGACCGTGAATGTGTTCAAAGAGATGTTTCAAAAATTAATGAGTCAGGATTAATGATTAGATTTTTGTGATAAAAAAGAGAAATATCCTTTCATCCTGCTTCTTCTTCCTGCTGACGGGCTTTCGCGATGTCCTTTCTCTGGTCATGGTCCAGAACTTTCTTACGCAGGCGGATGCTGTGAGGCGTGATCTCCATCAGCTCGTCCGTTTCAATGTACTCCAGGCATTCTTCCAGCGACATTTTTTTGGCCGGTGTGAGTTTAATGGTCTCGTCCGAGGTGGATGAACGCATGTTGGTGAGGTGCTTTTTTTTACAGATGTTCACGACAAGATCCTTGTTCTTGTTGTGCATGCCGATGACCATGCCCTTATAAACTTTATCTCCCGGTTTTACAAAGAATTCCCCCCTGTCTGACAGCGTGTCCAGGGCATAGGAAGTAGCAGAGCCTTCTTCCAGGGCGATGAGCGAACCCTGTTCCCGCCCCTTGATTTCGCCTTTATAAGGCTTATGATATTCAAATGTATGGTACATGGTGCCTTCGCCTTTGGTCATGGTGAGGAATTCCGTCCTGAAACCGATGATACCTCTTGTGGGTATGAGAAATTCCAGCAGAACCCTGGCTTCCTTAGTGATGTTCCGCAGTTCGCCCTTCCGCTGGTTGATCTTGTCGATCACGGCTCCCATCTTGTCCTCGGGTACTTCGATGACGAGGAGCTCGATGGGTTCCAGTTTCTCGTTGTTCAGCTCCTTCATGATGACCTCGGGTTTGGAAATCTGGAACTCGTATCCTTCCCGGCGCATCCTTTCCATCAGGATGGCCAGGTGAAGCTCACCGCGGCCCGATACCTTGAAAACGCTGGAGTCCTCCGAACCTTCCACGCGCAATGCCACATCGGTCAGGGTCTCTTTTTTCAGCCTTTCAAAAAGGTGGCGGCTGGTGATGAACTTTCCTTCCTTGCCGTAAAACGGGCTGTCGTTCACCAGGAAATCCACGGACAGGGTGGGTTCCTCGATCTTGATCCGGGGCAGGGGTTCTGGATTTTCCACCGAGGTGATGGTATCGCCGATATTAAGGTTGGGTACGCCGGCAATGGCGATGATGTCGCCGGCAAAAGCTTCCCCGATCTCTTTTCTTTTCAGGCCTTCGTAGGTGAAGAGCTTGGTGATCGTGTGCCGGATGTGCTCGTTCTCATGATTGATAAGAATGATATCGTCGCCGATCTTGATGGAACCCTGGAAGATCTTGCCGATGCCGATGCGGCCGATGAAATCATTGTAATCCATGGCGTTGATGGACATCTGAAGGCCTCCTTCCGTGTCCACAACGGGAGCAGGGCAGTGGGACAGGACCATGTTGAAAAGGGGATCCATGTTCTTCGGGGTATCTTTGATGACATCCAGCACAGCCGTGCCGTTGCGGGCCGAGGCGTATATGACAGGGAATTCTATCTGTGTATCATCGGCGCCCAGGTCGATGTAAAGGTCGCCTACGGCATTGATCACTTCGTTGATGCGCGCCCCCTTACGGTCGATCTTGTTGATCACGACGATGGTCACCAGGTCCAGGGCCAGGGATTTTCTCAGCACGAACTTGGTCTGGGGCATTGGGCCTTCGCAGGCATCCACCAGGAGAAGGACGCCGTCCACCATCATGAGGATGCGTTCCACTTCGCCGCTGAAATCGGAATGGCCGGGTGTGTCCACAATGTTGATCTTCATGCCCTTGTAGTGGATGGAGGCTATCTTGGAGAAGATGGTGATGCCTTTTTCGCGTTCCAGGTCATTGGAATCCATAACGCGTTCAATGAGCTCCTGGTTGTCGCGGAAGGTCCCGCTCTGCCTGAGCAGCTGGTCCACCAGTGTCGTCTTACCATGATCGACATGGGCTATGATGGCGATATTACGTATCATTTTCGGGTCGTTCATATTTAAAAACCTCTTTTTTATCGATGCGGCTGCGGATGAACACAGAGAAGCACAAAGAATCTGGTCTCGGGGTCTGATGGGATGGGATGAAGATAATCAGAATTGAATAGAAATTAATAGATACTGTTTGATACGGATCGAAATCATCTTTCCAGTCCGGATATCGTTTTATCTTTTTCTTTCTTTCTCTTTGTCCTTCCCTGTTTTTCCGCGGCTTTTTTATTCTATACTTTTTCCAGGGCCTGTTCCAGGTCCCCTTTGATATCATCGATGTTCTCAATGCCGATAGAGAGACGGATCAGGTCCTCTGTCAGATCGCTTTGGTGCAGCTGTTCCGCACTGAGCTGGGAATGGGTCGTGCTGGCCGGATGGATAGCCAGGCTTTTCGCGTCCCCGACATTGGCCAGGTGGGAGAAAAGCTTCAGATTGTCGATAAGCTTTTCACCGGCTTTCCTTCCTCCTTTTACCCCGAATACGACCATACCGCCGAACCCTTTTTTCAGATACTGGCTGGCGACCGGATAGGACGGGTCATCCGGGAGCCCCGGATATTTGACCCAGGAGACCTTGTAATGGCTCTTCAGAAACTGGGCTGTTTTCAGGGCGTTCTCACAATGCCGTTCCATCCTGAGATGAAGGGTCTCCAGTCCCTGGAGGAATATCCAGGCATTGTCCGGTGAGATACAGGCGCCCAGATTGCGCAGGGCTACGAGCCTCATCCGGACCAGATAAGCAATGCTGTTCTGCTCACCCAGGTCTTTGGTATAGGTAAGATCATGATAGCTTTTGTCAGGCTGGTTCAGCAGGTGGAATTTTTTATCGGACCAGTCGAATCTTCCCGAATCCGTGACGATACCGCCTATGGCCGTGCCGTGTCCGCCTATCCATTTGGTCAGGGAATGAATGATGATATCCGCTCCGTGTTCAATAGGCCGTAAAAGATAAGGCGGAGTGAACGTGGCGTCCACGATAAGGGGCAGTTTATGTTTATGCGCGATCCCGGCGATTTTTTTTATATCCGCTACTTGAAGGAGGGGATTATCGATGGTCTCGGTATAAACAGCTTTGGTCTTTGCGGAGACGGCCTTTTCCAGTGCCGCAAGGTCGTTCGGCTTGACGAACTTCACCTTGATACCGAACTGCGGCAGGATACTGTCGAACATGGTAAATGTCCCGCCGTAAAGATTACTGGTGGAAACGATCTCGTCGCCTGAGGAACAGATATTGATGATAGAATAATAAATGGCGGCTGTGCCCGAGCTCAGGGCAAGGCTGGCTGCGCCGCCTTCGATGTCCGCTATGCGTTTTTCAAGTATTTCCTGCGTCGGGTTCCCTATCCTTGTGTACATGAACCCGGGTGCTTTAAGGCTGAACAGGTCTTCGGCATGTTTCGCGTCCCTGAAAATGTAGGATGAGGTCCTGTGAACCGGTACTCCCCGGGAAAGTGTAACAGGATCAGGTGTCTGGCCGGAATGGAGCAGTTTTGTCTCTATTTTATGCTCTTTTTGCGACATTTGTCATTACCTTCATTGCAAATAATGGAATAGATTATATGCTTTATTTTTTTAAAGTCAAATATTTAAAAGATAGTAATTAATCTACGTTCACGTCCGGGGAAGAGGAAAGCACATCCTCGTCTTTCTCGGTTTCAGACGGCAGTTCCTGCTTCAGCGTCTTGTCAAGGTCATCATCCGGCGGCATCTCCAGCGTGATGGCATTCTCTTCCTGGTCCTTTTTGATCTCGGACGGTCCTTCTTTCCTGTTGGCCTTAATGGCCAGCAGAGCCAGTTTCCTGGCCCTCAGGGAATGATAAACAGCGCCGTTGAATACTTTGCCCAGATAAAGCTTTTTAGCATATTTCTGATGCGAGATGGCACGTGCCAGGTTCCCTGTGTAGACCTTGTTCTCCTTCACGATCTTATACGCGCGGAGAATGAGCACTGCTGTTTTTTTAATGACCTTCCTGGCAGTGATCTTTTTTACCATCCTTTTCTGGACGGCCTTGTCCTGGCCGGCTGTCTGAAGGGGATTGATAATGATGGATCCCAGCAGCAGCATGAGTAAGAGCCGTGATTTTTTCATAAGTCCCTCCTTTTCGCTTCCCCCGATCCCTGTGCCTGTAATTTAATGAAAAGGATTATAATGTCAAGCACCGTCCCCTTTTATTTGAGGGAACGAAGAAGATAAAGAGGCACACCCATGACATTGAAGTAATCCCCTTTGTACTCTTTGATCAGGTCATTACCGATATCCTGGATTCCGTATCCGCCGGCCTTGCCCGGCCATAAGGAGGATTCAGCATAATCCCTGATCTCGGTCCTGCTCAGGTCTTTGAACGTCACCTTTGTGACGGCACAGGAAAAATAAACCCTTCTTTTTTTCTTTATTGCGATACCGGTGACCACTTTATGAGTCTTGTTCTTCAGGGCTCTCAGTATCTCTCTTACATCCCCGGCTGTTTCCGGCTTGGAATAGATCCTGAAATCCCGGTAGACGATGGTGTCAAAGGCCACGGCCGTATCAGCTTGTTTTCCGGCACTTTTTAATTTTTGATAGGCGTGGTACAGGCTCAGGAGCACGGGTGTGAAGGAATGTCTCCTTTTTTTTTCCGAATATTGAGGCGGAATAAAAACCACACCCGGAAAGATCCGGCGCAGAAGTTCCTGACGTCGGGGGGATGTGGTGACAGCTGTGAGGGCAGGTGTGTTTTCTTTTGTCATAATTGATTATTAACGTTTTTTATTCTCATTTCCATGATTTTTTATCCTGAAGGGGACGGTGCTTGACATTTTGACATTTTCCAATTGAAAGGACTCTTTTTTGCATCCCGGTTAAAATGTCAAAATGTCAAGCACCGTCCCCCGGTTATTCTGAAAAAACAGGTTGATTTTACTGTTTGTTTTTATTATTATCCTTTTATGAGAAAAAAGGTCCTGGTCATAGCCAATCCTGTTGCGGACAGGAGAAAAACAGAAAGGATCATCCCGTTCATCCGTGAGATCCTCATTAAAAAGAAGATCGATTTCCGGCTTTATATCACAGACAGGCCTCTGCACGCTACGGACCTGGCCAGGGAAGGGAAGAAGCATTATACGGACATCGTATCCGTGGGCGGGGATGGAACCCTGAACGAAGTGCTGAACGGACTCGGTCCCTGTTCCTGTACGCTGGGAGTCGTGTCCACGGGATCGGGCAATGATTTTGCCAAGAACTTCAGGCATGGAATGGGCATTGAAGAGCAAATGACAGCCGCCCTGGAAGGTGAAGTGCGGAAGATCGATGCCGGACTCTGTAATGACCGTTACTTCATCAATGGTGTCGGTATCGGTTTTGACGGGAAAGTGGTCGAGGAGATGATGAAGGAAGGAAAGGTCTTTAAAGGCCATGCGGGATATTTGTATGTTGTGCTTAAATGTATCCTTTCATACAGGGAACCGGTCATGACCATCCGGGTGAATAAGGAAGTGATACAGGAGAAAGTGTTCCTTATCGACGTAGCGAACGGCACAACGTTCGGCGGAGGGTTCAAGCTGACCCCGGATGCCAGGGTGGATGACGGCGAACTGGATGTCTGCTGGATCAAGGCCATGGGAATTCTGGGACGTTATATCAATATGCCTAAAGTGACCAGGGGCGAACATGTCCATCTCGATGTTGTCCGGATGATGAGGATCAAGGCCATTACCATTGAATCGAATGAGGACACGGTAGCTCATATGGACGGTGAATTCATAGGGAGCGGACCTTTTCATATCAAGGTATTGCCCGGGTTTATCAGGATCAGGGGAAAATGGAGATAATTTTTCCTATTCCGGCCGTTTTTCGTTCAGGTCGGACAGGTCAAAGACCTCCACGCATTTCCGGCCTTTGGCCTTGGCGTTATACAAGGCC
>JAQTRT010000093.1 GCA_028711675.1 bacterium
AAAGGCATTAAAAAAGGATGCGACGAGTCAGGGTGTGTGCTCCTGGGCGGCGAGACAGCGGAAATGCCGGGCTTTTACAAGGGCGATGATTATGATCTGGCGGGATTCGTCACAGGCGCCGTGGACAGGAAGGATGTGATCGACGGTTCAAAAATAAGGCCTAAGGACAGGATCATCGGCATTCCTTCCAGCGGCCCTCATTCCAACGGTTATTCCCTTATCCGGAAGGTCCTTTCAGAGAAAGAAATAGTAAAACACGGGAAGCAGCTCCTGGCACCGACCAGGATCTATGTGAAGACCGTTCTCCGGCTCCTGAAAAAGCACGGAAGGATGATCCATGGCTTGTGCCACATCACGGGCGGCGGATTTTACGATAATATAGAAAGGTTATTGCCCGGGAACTGCGCGGCTGTTATCCGCAAAGGTTCATGGGCCGTGCCTGATATCTTCCGTGTGATCCAAAAGAAAGGGAATATCCCTGAAAAAGAGATGTACAGGACATTGAACATGGGTATCGGCATGGTCGTGATAACGGACCGGTCGGCTGCAGCTGAAGTACAGAAAGCTTTACCGGGATCGTCCTTTATCGGCGAGATCGGAAAGGGCGCGGGAAAAGTAGAAATTTACTGATCGGGCTTCTTATTGAAGATATTTCACGTCGTCTATAAAAAGGGATACGGCGTCTGTCCCGATTACAAATTCCAGTAACAGAAAAACACGAGTCGGATCCAGTGTAGTAAAACTGGAGACCGTATTTGTATAGGACTTCCAGCTCGTGGAAAGGCCGTTAATGCTGATCGTGGTCTCTGATCCGTCGGCGTCTGTATCATCTTTTGCCGCCACTTTAACAACACCGTTAGCAACAGTACTATTGGATTTTAAACGGTATGTGACCCGTGAGTACTGCGACAGATTTACATAACCTTTTGGTCCGCTCGCCGGTTTGATATATATAGCCACAAATGCCCAGCCACCATGCGCTGCATATGCCTCGTAAAAAAAATATCCGTTGGATGCTTTTGCGTAATTTCCTGACTGACCGATGGCGGTATTCAGCATGAAATCAAGCCCGTCATGGGTGTTTTCGCTGCGCACCACTGTATTCAGGAGCGACCCGTCCCAGATCCAGAGTTCTCCGTATATTGTGACTGGCACGCTGGCTGTGATATTATTATATGTCGCTCTGACATATCCGTTTCTGGGAAAAGGCCCGGGAGTCTCATACGCGGCAAAAAAATTTCCGTAAGTATCCATAATACCAATCTGGTTCTCCACCGACCATACGGGATTTATATCAATCTGATTATCATTTGCATCATAACCAATGGCATTAAATTTTCGTGATTCACCTGTGACAAACGTCACTGAATCAGGAGATATTTTTATCTTGGCCAATTCACCTGTCGGGGACATCGTCTCTTTTTCACAGGCTGTATATAAAATTATTATGCCTAAAAATAAAATAATATTAATCTTTTTTTGCATAATTCCTGTTCCTCCTGAAAGTTATTTAATTATAGAACAATTTAAAATATTATACTTTATAATATATATCAATATTTTAATTTGTCAATAATATTCTGCAATCGTGTGTTTTTGTTTATTCATCAATGATTATGCTAATCAATAACTGAATAAAAAGATTTGACTTTTTTAATATCCATTATATATTATAAAATAACTGATAGTTTGGGGGATAATTATACTAAAAATTGTTATATTAGTCATCACTCTGTTCCTCCCGGTCTGCGCATATGCGCGATTTACAAATTCATATAATCTGACCGGGGTTGATACATGCGGGGGAATTGTCCTGGGAGATGTCGATTCTGATAATGACCTGGATCTTGTCATGTCGGGAAGCGGAAATTTTAAGATATATAAAAATAACGGTTCCGGAAACTTCAGCGAATTTCAGAGTTTGTCTCCCGGCGTATCTTACAGCAGTGTCGAACTGGGCGATATCGATCACGACGGTGATCTGGATTTAATAATGATAGGAAACGGATCAGGATATAATTTTAAGGTCTATAAGAATGACGGAAGCGGTACTTTTAGTGAGATACAGAACCTGTCACCGGGTCTTCAGGACGGAAATATTGCAATTGGCGATTTTAATAATGACGGCGATTTGGATTTAGCTGTTTCCGGATATGACGGCACTTCCCGCTATTTAAATATTTATACAAATAACGGGCATGGCTCTTATGCATTATGTGAAAATTTAAATCCGGGATTACGTTATAGTGATTTGGTAGCCGGTGACATAGACCGGGACGGGGACCTGGATCTGATTGCTGCGGGCTTTGACGGATCAGATCATCGTTTTTTAATTTATACTAATTGTTCGGGAAAATTTACTGTAAAAAAATCATTTTCTCCAGAAACTGCGTCCAGTATGCCATGTTCATTAATATTAGGAGATTTTAATAATAATGGTGGTCTTGATCTTGCTAAGGCTGGAGGGGATACTTCCGCATCAGAGTTTTTAAGCTTTTCGAATAACAATGGAAATTTTTATACAAATCAGATGATAGCCTCTTCCTGGCCTTCTTTTGGATGCCTTGCAGCGGGTGATATTAATAATGACGGAAAACGGGATTTAATACTGGGAGGATTTGAACCGGCTGCCATGTACCCATTCAGGGTCTATACAAATTATGGACCTGGACGTTTTACCAACTATCAGGATTTAAATCAGGCATTACAGTTTACGCCGGAAAGTATAACTTTAGGCGATATAGATTCTGATAATGACCTGGATCTGATAGCTGTCGGCTTTCAGTCCGGAACCGGAAATTTAATTAAAGTATTCAGGAATCTTGCAGATGCGTTAAATAATTTGCCCTCTCAACCTGATAATCTGGTTGTAAAAAAAACTAATAATAATTGGCGGTTTGAATGGTCTCCTGCCTCCGATGATCACACTCCGCAGAACTTGCTGAGGTACCATATTGCCATCGGGACGAACCAGACCGGTGTATATAATTATATTTCTACTGCCATTGATTATCCGCGGGGTCAGGCCAATATCGGCAATGTCCCTGACGGCTGGATTTCCCCTTCACTGTGTTATTACCAGTCCAAAATCCCGGTAATTAAAAAAGCCTTCTGGAGAGTATGCGCCATCGATTCGGCTTTTAAAAACAGCGGATATTCTACTGAACAGAATACACTGCCGCCTACGCCAGCCATCATCAAGTGCCAGGCCTTATCCCAGACTTCCATCTTTCTGAGATGGACCAATCAACAAAATATCACATCATATACATTATACCGTCATACAAGGAATGATTTTTGGGAATCAAGCAGGATTGCCGGATGCAGTGCCGGGATCACGTCATATACGGATAAGAGCCTCGCTTCCGGGACAACCTATTATTACTGGATCAAATCGTACAATACCTGCGGTGAATCGCCTTTTTCTCTGCCGTCTGCTTTTGCTTCAACAGTGCTTTTCAGCTCAAGCATCACAATCCCTGACGAACAGGGCTTTCTGGAACGCAACGGATCAATAAAAGGGACATCCAGTTCCATTATAGTGGATGTGAGCTCTGTCCAGATAAGGTTGAAGGATCCGTCCCATGATCTGTGCTGGAACGGCTCTGGCTGGGGAGCTTCGACCAATTCCTGGCTGGATGCTTCCGGTACAGCAAGCTGGGAGTATAATACCCGGCCGGTTGCCTGGACCTACGGAAATAAGTATACGGTCGAATGCAGGGCAAGAGGAATAAATGATGAGGTAGAATTGAACCATGATAAACGGGAATTTATTACTGTATATGAAACGGATGAGAAATATTCTTTTTGCAATTATCCCAATCCATTTTCTCCGCTTAAAGAAGAGACAACTATTGAGTATTTTTTAAATTCTATTAGTGATATTAAGCTTGTGGTCTTTGATGTAAATGGGGGTGTGGTTAAAGAATGGAGTTTTTCCGGCGGATGTGCAGGAGCAAAGCATGGTGTTAATAGAATATCCTGGAACGGGAAAAATGATAAAGGCTATGTTATAGCTAATGGAGTTTATTTCTGTTATCTTAAAACTAAAAGCGGTAAATATATGAATAGAATTATGGTGTTAAAATAAATTATAATCGTTTATATCCTTTCAAAAAAATATACGGTCCGGTCAGACAGGACCAGACGGTATTTTTTGTTCTTCAGCAGGGCTTGTATCAGGTAATACTGCTCGTCTATGTCCTTATGCAGGATAAGATAGTTGATCCTGTATTTATCCAGCAGGGAGTCATAAAGATATATCCCGGCTGAGATGAGCTGGTAATCGCGGATCTCCTTTTTAAAATATCCGATCAGGCCGCCGGTGAAAAACCCGTATTCAGGAACCAGGCTGTATTGAAAGAACGAGGTTTCCTCATTATATAACATGATGCGGCCCTGGATACCCGGTTTCTTTTTCTTTTTCAGGTAATCGATGATCTGCAGGGAGAAGGGATCATTCCTTGTGTCCTGGAAGATTTTTTTATTGATAAGAAAATAACCGCGGTATTTTGAATAAGGGCTGGCCAGTATGATCAGCATAATAAGCAGGAATATAATAGAACAGTTAAAGGCGGGACGGTTGAAATATTCCCTGTCAAGGAAGTTTTTTACGCGCGTGCGGTTTAAATAAGAATAAACACGGCCTGCGCATAACGGGAGCACGATGATATTCCACCACAGAATGTTCCTGATAGCTGTCAGGCCGTAGATGTAAAACACACAGAACAGGATGCCTTCGAACATGGCCTGTTTTTCCTTGTTCCGGAACAGAATAAAGATCATGATGATCGAGGAAGCAAAGAAGAGAAATCCGCTTGGTTCCTGTATGATAGTGGGCACCCATTCCGTGATATAGGAAAGCGCATTATCCGGATTGAATATCTCCAGGATCTCTTTGAATATTTTCCATCCATAAGGATTGGCCAGTGAGGAGAAAGCCGTGAGGATCATGATGAGGAGCAGGTAACGTACGTCCCTGTCCCGGAATGCCGATTTCAGCCTGCCTTGCTTTTTAACGGCTTTATGAAATGTTTCGGCGAACTGAGCCAGCAGAAAGAGATAACAGAGAGGAAAGGAGAGATGAATATTGATCCAGAGCATATGGATGAACGGGATAAAGTACAGTTTTCCGTTAAAGCGCAGGATATAGATGATCAGCAGGCCAAAGAGTATGGCCAGCAGAACAGGCCGGATCGAGATGAACTGTATGCTCAGGACGAAGACGAGAAAAGTATAAATGCTGCTAAATAAGGTGTTTTGCGTCTCAAGGAGGGTTATTTTATAGATGAGAAAAAAATCCAGGGCAATGAGAAGAGTGATGAGAACCGAAATAAATTCGAATCCGGCCAGTTTGTGGATACAAGCCAGGAATATCTGGAAGAGCCATTGGGGATTGATGATCTCCTGGCCTGGTAATAAGGTAAACTGATACAGCGGAAAGATGTTCAGTGTCTTATGCTGCAGTATCAACTGGCCGATCCGGATCGCCTCATAGATCATGGCCGGCGTTTTAATCTCGTACAGGATGATCATGAGGATGACCAAAAGGGGAAGGATATTCTTTTTCCTTTCCGGCATAAAATGCTCCTGTCTTAAATATAATACTTATTAATGAAAAGTAAAGGGGGACGGTGCTTGACATTTTGACATTTAAATATAAATAATGGAAACCGGCCTTTTTAAACAAAAAATGTCAAAATGTCAAGCACCGTCCCCCTGCTTTTAAAAAAAATCGTTGACAAACAGTTTTTTAATAGGTATAATATATTTATAAGGAAGATTTTAATGCCTGTTATTCCGTACGTTTCATGATCCTTATTTAAAGAAGGATAGAACCGCGTAAAAGGGAAAACTGAATTATTTTCAGGAGAATGGCCCATGGAACAGATCAGAAGGTTTCTCCGCAGGGAAGACGGCCAGGTCATGGGATTCCTGGTAATCGTGGCAATGGCCATGCTCGTAGGCATCTTTTTCATCTATAATATGGGCGACTTCTTCGTCTTCCTGATCCAGCAGAGTAATGCCGTTGATGCTGCCGTTATCAGTGCTGCGAATGCCCAGGCCGATTGTCTGAATAATATTGTAGAGGCAAATAATACACTTATGATCCTCTATTGGTGTTGTATCATTGTCTGTTTTGCCAGTTGCGGAGTGCCTTTCTGCTGGTGCTGTCTGTGCGGGGCCATGGGTGCTATTATGAATATGCTGGAATGGACTTACCGGTTTGGATTGTATATTTATAAGAGTACTGCTGCTTATCTTGCTTGGAAAGCAGGTATAGATGCATATAAAGCATCCGGCGGCAAGGATTCGGGTTTTATCCTGAAACCCTGCCGTAAATGGTCGCAGATCCTGAATGCATTGAATCTTGATGAAGTGAAATTCCGGCTCTTTCATGCCTTATATCCTCAGGAAACCTATTGCGGCCTGGGCGAAAAGAAGACCAGCAACAGGTTTGACTGGGCCGGCGGGAAGACTGACCGGCCTGACCGGATCGGAAGCTATGGCGGATTTTTTGATGAAGAAGAGCCGCTCGTGTTGGGTTTAAGTATGAATACAAAATTTAAGGGTATCGGAAGCTGGTTCAGTAAGTCACAGACCATTTGGCTGGGAGCCATAGCCCGTGTTTATGGCGGGCATTTACACCGTAGTGGTCCGTGGCCCGGTCAGCCAGGAGCCTGTGGTAGTGCCACATTTCGCGCCAAACTTGTTCCGTTCGAGATAAAATATCTTATGTATTAAAACAGGCAGTAAGGCGGATCACAATGAGGATTAAGGATTTTATTTCCGATGAAAGAGCGCAGGCATTCACGGAACTCATTATTTTTACGGCCTTTATATTCCTGATCCTGGCAGCGGCCATGGTCCAGTTCGGGTTCATCCAGCTCTGCCGGGAACGCTCTGAGATGGCCAATTATTACATGGGTTATACTGAGAACGTGGCTGAACAGCCGGGCAGCGGAGGCGGTCTTGTCAACAAGACAAAATCCCTGCTTAATCAGGGAACTCCCAGGTACAGCGCGTCCGGGGACGATGAGGACAGCGTGGACTGGGTCGAGTCTGTCAGTCCCCAGCCCGGCAGTACATCAAGGATCAAGATCGTGTTCAAGGCTCAGTCCAGCATCATGCAGAAGGTCTTTGAAAAGAAAACTTTGGATCTTAAATCTCATGAATTATCAATCAGAAAATGTAAGAAATAAAATATATATTTATAATATGCAATCGAAATCCATCCTTATATATTTTTTTATTGTTATAGGAGTGGTGCCTTTTTCCCTTCATGGCAGGAGTTTGCCGAAGGAAATACCGTTTATTAAAGGTGCTAAGATCATCCGTGTGTCCGGTGAGAAAGAGCTAAATTCTATTAAAATGCAGGATTTTATTTATGTCGTGAAGAAGCGGAAGGGACTCAGCCTGGCCATGATCGCGGATTTTTTTACGAAAGAGTTAAAGAAGCAGAAATATGAAAGCGTAAAATATGCGGGAAAACAGGATTCTTCGCCTTCGATGATGAATCTTTCTTTCCTGAGCGATGAGAAACTCATAGGTGTTCTCATTGAGGATGAGGTAAAGGAAAAAAGGTTCTAGGTTTATATTACCCTTATGGATAACGAGATTTATTTTAATAAGGCCATAATGGGCATCGGCAAGAAGGAGGATAATCCGGGTTTTGATATCCCTGATATTCCCCGGTGTCCGGAAGGTATCAGGGTCCTTTCCATGAAACAGGATAAGGAAGGTCTAGGACCTTTAAAGCATGTGACCTATAAAACACTTAAGCCTGTTCCAGCATTGAAGGATTTTTATCTTTCCATTATGCCGGAAAAAGGATGGAAGTATAAAACCATAATCAACAAAGGGGACAGCGTTATCCTGGTTTATATAAAGAAAAGGATGCGCTGTCAGATCATGATCATGTATAATCCGCAGATAGGAAAGAACGTTGTTCTGATCGGTATCTTTAAGCAGCTTGTTTAGGCGGTCGCGGAATGATTGTTAAATTTTTAAACGAAGAAGACGGACAGTTCCTGACAGAATATGCGCTGGTCACTGTCGGTATCCTCTTTATCGCTATATCCAGTTTTCAGCTGGTCATCAGGGCATACAAGAGCGGATATGAAAAATTTCTTACGAACCTGGTCTGGATCTTAAACCTTCAATTACTTAAATAGGTCCCGGATAAAAGGAACATCATGGGTCATAACAGACAAGTTAAAAAGAGTAGAGGAATCAAGCGCCTCATGCGAGGAGAGAAAGGCTCGGCCCTTATCGAATCCGTTATTGCCGTTCCCATCATAATCACGGCCATGATGGTCATGATCCAGTTCTCTCTCCTGGTTGTGGTCCAGCTTACGGCTAATTACGCCGCTTACCGTGCCGGCCGGGCCATTTATGTCTCCTCCAACCGTTCCAGCAAGGGGTATAACGGGTCCGATTCCAGCCAGCACTCGGCCCGCAGTGACGCGGTCAGTGCTGTCCGGACGGTCATGATACCTCTTCTGGCCCAGCAGTGGATATGGATGTACAGCACGCATCTTTATTTTAACCAGGGCGGAAAGGTTGGCGAAGAGGAGATCCAGGATAATCAGACATTGCTCCCGGACAGGGATATATGGGTAAAGGTCACGGTCAAGGCCAAGATCGCCGTGCCGCTCACAAAATATGTCTTTAGCGACGGAGCTCCGTTCGTTCCCCTGCCCTGGAAGACCATCCATACCTATTATCTTGTCCATACTCCCAGCAGAGGTAAAGTTCAATAAAATGACAGAAAAGAAAAAATTGATCATCCGGCTCATCCTCTGCGTCTTCTTCAGCTTCATCCTTTCTTATGCCCTTATCCAGTCCCATATCAATGACATCAAATACCGGGAAACGATCGTCCGTGTGGTCGTGGCCAGGAATACCATTTTAAAAAATAAAATGATCAATACCAATGACCTGATAACAGAGGAGATACCGAGGCAGTACTGCCAGCCCGGTTCTTTTACCAGCCCGGATCTTTTTCTCAGCAGGGGAAATCCGCGGTTTTATTCCCTGGTGGACATATACAAGGGCATGCAGGTCAGCAGAACCATGATAGAGCCGTTAACAAGGTCTGATATCGATCTTTTCATCCCTGATAACATGCGGGCCATTAATATGGCTGTCGTAGATGCGGATTTATTTAACCTGCTTTCTCCCGGTTCACGGATCGACTTTGTCCTGAACCAGAAGAAAGGATCGTGTTTCGTACTGCAGAACGTCCTTATCCTGAAAAAGGGAGCCATGACCCTGAAGAGCGCGGGTGAGAAGGATCAAACCGTTGATAAAAAATATAAAAGCCTCACTATCCTTCTTAATAAACAGGATGTCTTACGGTTTGTTTTCCTGATGAACAAGGATTTTAAGCTGACCTGCCGCGCGCTTATGGATAATAAGATCGTGGAAAGCAGGGTAATCGGCATGAATGATCTGATGGAGGACGGGGCCACCCTGACGCCGGTCGGAATTTCTGTGGATAAGATATTACAGACAGCGCGTAATAAGATCGATAGGGGAGAGAATATGGAAGAGGAAGCTAAGGCACTTACAAAGAAGTATAAAAGTATTATACAAAATAGGCAGATCATGCAGAACAGGGGTAATGACATCGTAATTCCCTGACGGCTGTCCGTAAACAGTATGAATAAACTTGACAACAGATTAAATAAGAGTATAATATTATTATAAAGAAATTATAAAGAAATTAATTTTTGCAGGAGGAAAATATGATAAAGAGATTTTTAAACGATGAATCAGGCCAAGGCATGACCGAGTATATCCTTATCGTGGCTTTGATCGCTATCGTGGCTATCGCAAGCATTAAGATCTTCGGCAGCCAGATCAGCAGCATGTTCAAAAGAGCGGCTGGCAAGCTCGAAACCGAAGCCGGCAGTGAACTTGATTAATCTTTAGCCTCAATTTAAGCATTTTCCGTAAAATATTATGCTGTAAAACTGTAATGCGGTCATCTTTCCTGTAAGGAAGGACGGCCGCATCTGTTTTTTTAGGGAATTGTTTTCCTGAAGGTGCGCCGCTATAAAT